>NZ_DJTP01000023.1:0-56515 GCF_002440405.1 Empedobacter sp. UBA6305
CTCGACTTTTCAGCAATGACGATTTATAAATTCATTGTAAAAAAAGGATTTTGAATATTGAAAAAGGAGTTAAAAATCCGACGATTTAGAATCGAAATGTTTTAATCATAGTAAATAAATCGATATTTTTCAGTTTACTGAACTATACAATTTCTAAAATAAAAAAAACTATGTTTCTATTGTGGTTAGAAAATTAGAGGATTCGGTTCGACACTTCGACACTTCGTAAACTCAGTAACAAGTTTCAATACTCACATCAAATACCGTCACTTCGAGTGATTTTCGAAATGTAATGTAGAAAATTATATCAAGAAGTTAAACGTTTTAAAACAATTTTCATCTTATTCTTCAACATAATAAATGTGACAGCAAGAAAGAAAAAAACGTAAAAAGTTAAGCGTAAAACATAATAAATTAATTCCCTATAAATTTCAAATAAAAAATCTTGATTTTTCACCTATTCAAAACCCATTAAGTGTTAGTTGTACGATTTTTGATTCATTATTGAATAATAACATTCTAAAAATGAATACCATGAAAAATAACACGACACAAAACATCGCACGATATACCTTAGGAGCTTTTTTGATTGGAGCAGGAATTGCTCACTTAACTATAGCTAGAAAGGAATTCAAGGCACAAGTACCAAATTGGGTTCCTTTACCCAAAGATGACACAGTTGTGTATTCGGGAATTGCAGAAATAGCCTTGGGTAGTACGATTGTTTTAGCTCCAGATAGTAAAAAAGAAATAGTTGGAAAAATAGCAGCTTGTTTTTTTGGGGCTGTTTTTCCTGGAAACTGGGCTCAATATAAAAACAAAAGAGATGGTTTTGGATTGGATACAGATCAAAAAAGATTAGCACGATTATTCATGCAACCTTTACTAATTATATGGGCTTTGAAATCGACTAAAAATACTAAATAACTTGTTTGAAGTAACCAACTTACGACAATTGAATTATATTAAACAAATTTGAATGAAAGAGGATGACTTTTAATAAAGATCTAAATAAAAGATTAAAAAAATTACGCAAATAAATAGCTGTTTGATAATAATTTATAGTATTTTTATCTCAAATAATACTATAAAATTAATACTTGAACAGCGATGAATAAACTATTTAGTGTAGCAATTGCTGCAACTTTGATTGTTTCTTGTAACAACAAAACAGAAGAGAAGAAAACGAATAATGTTGCAGTAGATACTAATCAGAACAAAGAAAACACGATTGCTGATAATGGATTTGACATCAGCAAAATTCCATTTTCGACAGCTGATATTGGGGATTTTCCTTTCATAAATCTTCCGCAAGGTTTACAAGAAATGAACAAACCTTTGGTAAAAGAATTCGACATATGTTTTTTTCCTATTAACGGTGTTATGACACCTTTTGAAGGAAAGTTGTATAAAACTTTTGTTTCACCTAAACAAGGAGAAGAATTTTCGCAACATTTCTTTGAAAAAAGTATGGCTGATTATTTACAATCTATCGGGGCTGTTAAAGTGTTTGATGGTGAAATAACCAAAGAAGAATATGAGCGTTACAATAAACAAGATCCGAATAAAGGAGGCGAAGGTGATATGGGATACGCTGGACAAAATATGAAGTTTTGGGTATTACGTACAAAAGATAAAGGAAATGTATATATACAATACCTTTCTAACAATGCTGGTGCTTCGCTTAATGTACTACAAAAAACAGACTTTAAGCAAACTATCACCAAAGTAACAGCAGACGAAATTGCTGAGGATTTGACTAAGAATGGAAAATCTATTTTATATATTAATTTTGATGTTGATCAAGCAAAAATCACGCAAGAAGGTGATGAGATTGTGACTGAAATTTCAAATGCCTTAAAGAAAGATAACACATTAAAAATATCAATTGAAGGGCATACTGATAATTCTGGCGACGCTAAGCATAACAAAAAACTATCTAATGATCGTGCAAATGCTGTAATGCAAAAACTAATTGCTTTAGGTATTGATAAAACACGTTTATCTGCTATAGGATACGGAGCTGAAAAACCATTGGTAGCAAATGATACAGAAGAAAATAAAGCTAAAAATAGACGTGTAGAGTTGGTTAAAGTAAAGTAAAATCTATATATGTTTTAATTTTATTAAACATGAAAAATATTGATACTAATCCGTAGTACATTATTAAAAAAAGTTGCTCCAAACATTATAGAAACTAAAGAACTAGATTCTATACTAAAGAATGTTTAATTCTGATGGTTCTTTAAAATCATTAAATACAAATTCATATCTACCAAAAAAACCTTGAATAATTCAAGGTTTTTTTATGTTTAAACAATCAGTAAAACTGTTTCTTTTAATTTTTCGGCTTGTTTTGAATAAATAAAAATCTCAAAATCGGTTTGTATTTTTTCTTCAAAACTTTGTTTCATTTGTTGATAAGAAACTGCTTTTGGACTTTCTTTCAAGTATTGAACAAAATCAACCAACCATTCGCCAATCTCTTTGTCTACAACAATTTCAAGATAATCTTGTTTGGTATGAAATTGTAAAACTGCATTCTCAAAAGTTTTTCCTTTTTTTGTTTTCGTTACAAATTCTATTTGTGGTCTACCTCCTAACCAAACTACTTTTTGCGTTGGTTTATACATTACAAAAGTTTCATTATTCAAAACTGTTTCGATATAATTTGGTTGAATTGACGTTCTCGGAACTTTAAAATCAAACCACTCATTCAGCGACAACTCAAAACCAACACCGTGCATATAGTTAAACAATGATTTCTTTAATCCATTCGAGAATTGATCATGAATTAAACCTGATTTTTCTTCGTGAATCATATCATTATTCGCAAAAGTTCCTAATTCGGTGCTATGATTAATTACTTCATATTTCTCTGGATTCAACCCAACTGGGCTATGTGCTGTCATCGCAAATTGATGCCAAAATCCTGATTGAAGAATTCCTAATTCGAACATTTGACGCACCATTTCCAAACTATCAATCGTTTCTTGCTTTGTTTGTGTCGGAAAACCATACATCAAATATGCATGTACCATAATTCCAGCTTCGGTAAAATTTCGATTTACAACCGCAACTTGCTCCACTGTTACACCTTTATCAATCAATTTCAACAATCGATCCGAAGCGACTTCCAAACCTCCAGAAACCGCAATACAGCCCGAAGCTTTCAATAATCGACACAAATTATATGTAAAACTTTTCTCGAATCTTATATTTGTCCACCATGTTACAGTTAATTTTCTTCGAAGAATTTCTAACGCAACTTCTCGCATTAATGCTGGCGGAGCAGCTTCGTCCACAAAATGAAAACCTGTATTTTGAGTTGTTTCAATCAACTCTTCCATTCTATCCACAATTTGTTTTGCAGCAATTGGTTCATAAATTTTGATATAATCTAACGAAATATCGCAAAACGTACATTTCCCCCAATAACAACCATGCGCCATTGTCAGCTTATTCCAACGCCCATCACTCCACAAACGATGCATTGGATTAACCACTTCGATGACAGAAATATATTGATCTAATTTGATATCCGTATAATCTGGTGTTCCCACTTCGCTAAATTTATAATCGCGAACAGTTTGATTATTGATATAAGAAACTTGATTATTTTGAAGAGCAAAAGTTCTTTTTAACTCAGAAACTTCAACTTCATTGTTGATATATTTTAACAATTGCTCAGTTGGTGCTTCACCATCATCTAATGTAATAAAATCGAAGAACTCAAATACTCGTGAATCGCTTAAAGAGCGCAATTCTGTATTTGGAAAACCTCCACCCATGTCCACAACAATTTCAGGATAATTTGCTTTAATATATTGCGCACAACGGAAAGCCGAATATAAATTTCCTGGAAAAGGAACCGAAAAACCAATCATTTTTGGATTCGTTTTCTGAATTAATTTCTCTAATTCCGAAAGTGTAATTTTATCAATATAAGTTGGGGCTTTCTGTAATTCTTGATACAATTCATCAAAAGAATTTGCCGATCTTCCTAAACGTTCAGCATAACGAGAAAAACCAAAATTTTCATCAACAGCTTCAATGATTAAATCCGATAAATCTTCTAAATATAGCGTTGCCAAATGCTTCGCTTTATCTTGAAAAGACATCGAACCAAAAGCCCATTCCAAATCTTCAACTTCTGCAAAACGAGAAGCTTCTGGTAAATATCCATCTTGAATAATTGAATCAGCTAAGGTCGAATTTTTTCCTTGTAAAAATCGGATAACAGGATCAATAGTTGCGATATATTCGTCGCTTAACATCACCATTCTTTTACTATTATCACCTAATTCAATCTCTTGATTTTGAATAAATTCAAATAAATCAATTAAACCTTTTCTTGAAAATAATTGTAAGATAACATCTAAACCTAAATCAGCTTGAAAAGTTGAATATGAAAGTGTGTTTAGAAATCCTTTTAAATAAACTGTTCCAGGATATGGTGTATTTAATTGCGTAAAAGGTGGTGTGATTAATAAAAGATCCGTTTTCAATCGTTGAAATTTGTTGCAAAAATAC
This sequence comes from Empedobacter sp. UBA6305, assembly GCF_002440405.1. Classification (NCBI taxonomy): domain Bacteria; kingdom Pseudomonadati; phylum Bacteroidota; class Flavobacteriia; order Flavobacteriales; family Weeksellaceae; genus Empedobacter; species Empedobacter sp. UBA6305. Next base: position 4,534 of record NZ_DJTP01000023.1, read on the forward strand.
GGATTGAAAAAAAATAATTTTAGATTTTTATCAATTATTTTTCAGTTTTATCAGTGCTTCTAAACGGCATCATCTCAATTTTGAAACTTCCTTCAATCACAGCTTTTTCGAGATTAAGAATTCCTTTCAACGATTCATAATCTACTTTATCTGCATCGTCAGTTGGTTTATGATAATCGTCGTGACCGCCTGTATGGAAAAATAAAACTGGAATATCTTTCTCATAAAACGAAGTTTGATCCGAACCGCCTCTACCTTCATAACCTGTATAAAATTTAACAAAATCAGTCGGATTAATTTCATTAAAAATTGTTTCGAAAGTTGGAGAAGTTCCATAACCTATAATTGAAACGCCAGATTCTTTGTTCAAACGACCAATCATATCCATGTTTAACATCCAATGCACTTTCGATAAATCATACGTTGGATGTTTCACAAAATAACGTGACCCTACCAAACCTAATTCCTCTGCACCAAAAGCAATGAATAGAAAATTAACAGGTTCTGTCATTTTATTTTTACTGTAAAATCTTGCCAATTCTAACAAACCAGCAACGCCAGAAGCGTTATCATCAGCACCATTGTGAATCATTCCATAACTATCTTTCGCCAAAGAACTTCCTTGCTTTCCTTCTCCCAAATGATCGTAATGCGCACCAATCACAATCGTTTTTTCCGCTTTATTATCTAAAAAAGCAATCACATTTTTTGCAGAACGAATACTGTCAACAACTTTTACTTTTTTTACTTTTGCCTCAAATCCTTGAAAATAGCCATCTTCTCCTAAAGGTTGAAGTTTATATTTTTTGAATTCTTTCACAATATATTTTGCAGCTTTCAAATTTTCTTCACTTCCAGTCCCTCTTCCTTTCATTTTATCATCAGCCAAAAAATAAACGTGTTTTTTAAGGTTTTTTACTTCAATTTCTTGCGCAAAAGACTTGGTTCCTACAACCAAAGATAAGATGATAACTATTTTTTTCATATTCAATTTCGACTAAGTATACGTCTAACAAAAATAGAAAAATAATCAAGAATATAGATGAGTAGGATAATTTTAGAAATTTAATTTCGCTTATTATCACTGAAAATCAGGGTGAATAATTCAATAATTGTTAAATTTCAAAAACTTTTTTAAAAATTGATGCAACATTCAAAAACTTGCTGCGTCTATACAATAGACACAACAATGAAACCTTGAAAATTTTGGAGAAAGAAAATTTTTCAATAAATGATAAACAACTATTAGATTGGTGCGAATCTGGTGTAGAGGCTGGTTATACTCAGCTCTATCATCGCTATTCGAAATCAGTTTACAATTCTGTTTATCGTTTGGTGACAGAAGTTTCTGATGCGGAAGATTTGACACAAGAAATTTTTATTTCACTTTTTTCTGATATTCAAAAGTTGAAAAGCATCGAGAATTTAGGAGCTTGGTTCAGTAGAGTTGCGATTAATAAATCGATTTCACATTTACGAAAAAATAAAGTTTATTTTTCTGATGTTGATGGAGCAAATATTATTGATGACAGTGAAGAAAGTTTGGAAGAAAAACAAATATTGGATGGTAAAATTGAAGAATTGCAACAAGCGATTGAAGAATTACCTACTGATACAAGAACAATTGTGAATCTATTTCTGTTCGAAGACATGCCGCAAGAAGACATTGCTCAACTTTTGGGATTGAGCCACAACACGGTGAGAAGTAAATATCATCGTGCAAAAAAGAAAATTTACGAAACCTTACAACAAACCGTTTGCAATGAATGATTCTTTAAAAAAACATATCGAAAAAAACAGAGAAGCCTTTGAAAACAAAGAACCTTCTGCAGAATTATGGAAAAGAATTCAGGCTGAGATTCCTAAACAGGAAGAAAAAACTTTGGTAATTGAACAGCCTAAGAAATGGAGAATTCAGAATTGGAGTATTGCTGCTTCTGCGCTTGTTTTATTGAGTGTTGGTGGATATTTTTTCTTAAAAAATGATCAAGTAAATTCACCAAAAACAATTGAAATTGTAAAAGAAAAACAGGTTAAAAAAGTAGAAGAAATTCAACCAGAAATTGTTCATCCAACTGAAATGAAAACTGAACAAAATGAAAAAGAAATTCAGTTTGTAAGGATTACTAAAGAGAAAAAAGTTGAAAAAATTGTTCAACCAAAAGAAGAACTAATTGGTATAGATGAAAATCTTAAAAATGAAATTTTAAGTTCATTAAATGATCAAGAATCAACAAGTAATCGTATTGATGCAATTGCAAAAATAGCTGATTTACCAAGTATTGATCACAATTTAAAAGAGAGTTTATACCACTTAGCTTTAAATGACAACAATACAATTGTGCGACTAAATGCACTCGAAGCACTTGCTTCAAAATTACCTAAATCAGAAGCTTCAAAAGAGTTAACAGATCTTTTTATGAAGCAAGATGATCCGATGGTACAAATGGAATTAATAGGAATGATTGCGCATATCAATAACGATCAAATCGATTTGAAATTAACAAATAAATTACAAGAAATGGTTTTGGATCCTACAACAAAACCGTTTGTGAAAGACGAAGCGTACGCGGTTCTTTTTAGAAAATAATAATTAACAAAAAAATCAAAAAATGATAAGAAAAATATTTTTGGTAGCTGCATCTTTTATGATGATGTCTACGTACACTTTTGCACAAAATGAATCGAAAAGTGCGAATGAAGATAATTCGAAAACGTACAAATTAGCTGTAAGTAAAGGAAAATTGAACCTTGATCTTGGACGCGTAACAGTAGAAGGTTACAACGGAAACGAAATTGTTTTTTCTACAAAAACAAGATCGCGAGATAATGACGAAAGAGCAAAAGGATTGCGCTCGATCAACTCATTAGGACTTGAGGACAACACTGATTTAGGAATAAATGTTGTAGAAAAAAATGGTGTAATTGAGGTAAAACAACTACAACAAATGACGCCTCCAAATATCAAAATTTTAGTTCCAAAAGGTGTAACAATTTCATTTAACCATCAATCTCAATTTGGAAGTACTATTACATTCAAAAATATCGAAAATGAAGTTGAAGCAACTGCAAGTTACAACAATGTAGTGTTAGAAAATGTAACGGGACCTGCAACAATCAATACGATTTATGGTTCTATCGATGCTAAATTTAGTCAAAATGTAAAAGGTCCTTTGTCGCTTGTATCTATCTATGGTCACGTGGATGCTTCAATTCCGAAATCATCTAAAGCAAATGTAAAATTAACGACTTCGTTTGGTGATATTTTGATTGCACCTGAATTATCGTTAAAATTAGAAACAGTTGATAAATCATCTGAAATGATAAAAATTAACAATCAAGCAACAGGAACATTAAATGGCGGAGGGACAAGTTTCCTTTTCAGATCAGATTATAGTAAAATATATTTGAGAGGGTTATGAGAACAGTAATTTTATCTTTAGCAGTGGGCTTATTGACAAATTTATCAATCGCTCAAACAAAAATTCAGAAGAATTTCTCAGTTGAAAAAGGTCAAGAATTAACATTAAAATTTGATTATCCACAAATCGTTAAAATCACAACATGGAAACAAAACGAAGTGAGTATCTCTGGAAATGTTAATATCAATAATGGTAAAAATGACTTGAATTTCAACTTAACTGAAAGCAAAAACAGTCAAGGAAAAACCATCGAAGGTAAAGTTGTAAAACTAGAAGATATTCCACATCAGGTGACAGCGACTTTTGGTAATGAGAAAAAACAATTTCAAACCAAAGAGGACTATCAAAAATATATTGATGCAAATGACATTAAATCCTCTTCGGTTTCTACAGGTGTACAAATGGATATTACATTGGAAATCAAAGTTCCTGAACATATGAAAACGACTATCGAATCAACGTATGGAACAATTGAAGTTATCAATTTTGATGCACCGATTATTGCACAATCAACATATGGAAGTGTAGATGCAACAATGAATGCAAAACAAATTGGAGAAATAAAAGTGGAAACTTTTTTTGGGAAGATGTACACGAATCTAGATTTTGGAATCAAAACTATAAAATCAGATAATTTTCATTCTGTAATTGCAGCAAACGTAGGTAAACAGCCATTGCAAGAATTTTCTTCGAAATATGGAAATGTCTATTTAAGAAAGTAAATAGTAGATAAATTATAACATTTTTTGAAAACACAATTGAGGATTCTCAGTTGTGTTTTTCTTTTAGAAAAGATTATTTTTGATAAAAATTAAGCCTTGAATCATTTATTTAAAGTTGCCCTAAATTGGATTAAGAAAGAGCCTCAAACAGATTCTTCAACCAGAATTTATACAAAAAGTCATCACATTTCGATTGAAGGAAAACCTGATTTAGAAGTTTCTGCTGCGAAAACTTTCAAAGGTGATCCAAACTTATACAATCCCGAAGATTTGCTTTTGAGTAGTTTGACCTCTTGTCACATGATGTCGTATTTATATTGTTGTACACAACATAAAATCGAAGTAATTTCTTACCAAGATCATTCGGAGGCCACATTGCAAGTGAATCCTGATGGAAGTGGAAAAATTATAAAAGTAGATTTATTTCCTGAAATCATTATTTCTAATTCATCACAAATCGAGTTGGCGCTTTCACTTCATAAAAAAGCAAACGAATTGTGTTTTATTGCGAATTCGTGCAATTTCCCTGTTTATCATCACCCAAAATGTAACGCAAAATAAAACCGAACTAAACTCGGTTTTAATAATTTATTTTATTTCTGTTATAATTTCTCTTTTAAGAATTGAGCTGTGTAGGACTCTTTTACTTTGACAATCTCTTCTGGCGTACCTTCGGCAACCAAATAACCGCCTTTCTTCCCTCCTTCTGGACCAAGATCAATCACCCAATCGGCAACTTTGATAATATCCATATTATGTTCGATTACAAAAACCGAATGTCCCAAATCAATCAAAGCACGTAATGCTTTAATCAACTTCTGAATATCATGGAAATGCAGACCTGTAGAAGGCTCATCAAAAATAAACAAGGTTTTATTTGTCGTTTCTCCTTTCGTCAAGAAAAAAGCCAGCTTCACACGTTGTGCCTCTCCACCAGAAAGCGTATTCGACGATTGCCCAAGTTTTACATAACCCAAACCAACATCTTGTAATGGTTTCAGCTTTTCGACAATTTTATTTTGCTGATGAGTTGCAAAAAAGTCAATTGCTTCATCAATTGTTAGATTTAAAATATCTGAAATCGATTTTCCTTCGAATTTAACTTCTAAGATTTCTTTCTTGAAACGTTCGCCATGGCAATCTTCACAAACCAGCTCTACATCAGCCATAAACTGCATTTCGATGGTAATTGTCCCTTCTCCTTTACATGCATCACAACGTCCGCCATCTACATTAAACGAAAAATGTTTTGGTTGAAATCCCATCACTTTACTTGCTTTCTGATTGGCAAATAAATTTCGGATATCATCGTAAGCTTTTACATACGTCACAGGATTAGAACGCGAAGATTTCCCGATTGGATTTTGATCGATTAACTCAATTCCTTCCAATTGTTTCAGATCTCCAACTAACTCATCAAAATCACCGATTTTATTTCCAAAAATCTCGAAATGACGCTGAACAGCTGGTGCTAAAATATCTTTCATTAAGGTAGATTTCCCTGAACCCGAAACACCTGTAATAACGGTTAATTCGTTCAGAGGAAATTTAACATCAATATTTTTTAGATTATTTTCTCTTGCTCCAATAATTTTCAAATAATTAGGAGATTTTAGACGTTTTTTAGGAACTTCAATTTCTAATTTTCCGTTCAAATATTTAGATGTTAATGTATCACCTTTTAATAATTCATCATAGGTTCCTTCAAAAACTACTTCACCTCCATTTGTTCCTGCTTCTGGACCAATATCGATGATATAATCAGCAGCTTTCATGATATCTTCATCATGCTCTACCACAATCACTGTATTGCCTAAATCGCGTAAACGATGTAAAATTGTAATAAATTTAGCTGTATCACGCGAATGTAAACCAATCGAAGGCTCGTCTAACACATACATCGAACCAACCAAACTACTTCCCAAAGAAGTTGCTAAATTGATACGTTGCGATTCTCCTCCAGACAAAGTATTCGAAGCACGATTTAGCGTTAAATATTCTAAACCAACATCTAACAAAAACGTTAAACGCGACTTAATTTCGTATATAATTCGACCCGCAATTTGCTGATCATATTCGTTAAATGTAATACTTGTAAAGAAATCATTCAACTCATTCAAAGGTAAATCAACCAAATCATTAATCGATTTATCCGCAATTTTCACGTAATTCGTTTCCTTACGCAAACGCTTTCCTTTACAAGTTGGACAAGTTGTTTTACCACGATAACGAGACAACATTACACGATATTGAATTTTGTATGTATTCTCCTCAACCATTTTGAAAAAGCCGTCCAATCCTTCCCAGTCGTTATCTCCGTGCCACAAATAGTCTTTTTGCTCTTCGGATAATTCAAAATAAGGTTTATGAATTGGAAAATCTACTTTTTGAGAAAGTTTGATAAAATGATTTTTCCACTCGCCCATTTTCTCGCCTTTCCAAGCTACAACCGCATCTTCGTAGATTGACAACGATTTATTTGGAACGACAAGATTTTCCTCAACTCCAATTACTTTCCCGTAACCTTCGCAAGTTGGACAAGCTCCATAAGGATTATTGAAACTAAAGAAATGAATAGTTGGTTCATTAAAAATCAAACCATCTGATTCAAATTTATTTGAGAAATATTTTACCGTATTATCTTCTACATTTACAATCGCTATTTCTCCTTTTCCTTCGAAAAAAGCCGTCTCGATAGAATCTGCCAAACGATGATAAAAAGATTCTTCGTCCTCTGTTGGCAAAGCGATACGATCAATGACAAGATGAATATCATTTTCGGGTTGAGGTTCAAAATTAAATGAAATTAAATCTTCAATTTTCACTTGATTTCCATCGACACTCAAACGTGTAAACCCTTGCTGTTGAAGAATATTCAAATGTTCTGCAAACGAACGCTCTTCTGGCACAACCAATTTTATTTGAAGAATAAATTTAGTTTCAGCCACAAAAGTTTTTAGATAATCAATCGCATCCGTTACCGAATCTTTTTGAACTAATTCTCCTGTAATCGGTGAATATGTTTTTCCAATTCGTGCGTACAACAACTTTAGATAATCATAGACTTCTGTCGTTGTTCCAACTGTAGAACGCGGATTTGTAGAATTTACTTTTTGCTGAATCGCTATTGCTGGCGCTATTCCTTTGATATAATCAACTTGAGGCTTATCCAATTTTCCTAAAAACTGACGTGCATAAGACGATAAACTTTCGACATAACGACGCTGACCTTCCGCATACAACGTATCAAAAGCCAAAGTAGATTTCCCAGAACCAGACATCCCAGTAATCACGACTAATTTATTTTTTGGAATCGCTAAATCAATGTTTTTTAAGTTGTGCAATTTTGCACCTTTAATCAGAATAAATTCTTTCGGATCAAGTTGATTGATATCTTTTTTCATCTTGGCACAAAGTTAAGTTATTTTAGAAAGTTAAACTTAATCGCAACAAAAATTAGTCATAAAATATAACGTATAAAAAAGAACAGATTTAGTTAAAATATAAAAGCGCATCAACATGTTGACGCGCTTTTTTCAATAAAAAAATAAAAATTTATTCCTGAAATAATAAATAATTTTCTTCGTTTAACTCTTGATATCCAACATCGTACACATAAAAAATTGTGCCATTTTTTGATTCATCTACATTTGTAATGTACTTAAAATCAAAGTTTCTCAAACTCAATTCGTTTTTATTTACCGAACGAGCTCCTTCTTCTAATAAAGTTTTTAAGATACGATTATTTTTTCTTAATCTGTTGTTAATATTTCGTACAATTTCTACTTTATCACGATTAAGATTATTATTATAAGAATTTCGACAAAAATCGTTACAAAACTTTTTGTCTTTTCGACCAAATAAAGTTTGGTTACATTGAAGACACGTATTCATAAGATAGATTTTAGGTTATTTAAATACAAATATAAAAAAAAGTTAATCAATTTACAAATACTTAACATTATACCCTTTTCTACTTTAAAACGAAAGTATTAAATATTTAGTAAATGTTTATCATCTTATTTATTATTTTTGTTTAAATTTTATTGATTTTGAAAATTCTAAATAAATTACCCGACCCTTTTATTCTGTTTTTATTCGTTGCCATTGTTGTCGCATATTTTTTCCCAGATATTAGTTTGTGGTCTTACAAGGATTTCAATCTGAATACAATAATTGATATTGGAGTTATCTTAGTATTCTTTTTTTATGGATTAAAACTTAATTGGAAAGAAGTTTTTAAAGATTTAGCAAATTGGAAAATGCATGTCTTGATTCAATCCATCACATTTATATTTTTTCCATTATTAGTCTTGTGTTTCTATCCTTTCATAAAAAATTACCCAATTTATTTTACTCTGTATGTCGCAATATTTTATTTAGCCGCGTTACCAAGTACAGTTTCTTCGTCAGTTGTAATGGTTTCTATTGCGAAAGGAAATATACCAAGTGCTATCTTTAACGCAAGTATTTCTGGACTAATAGGTATTGTTGTTACACCGCTTTGGATGAGTTTGTTTTTATCAAAAAGTAATGGTGAATTTGATTTATTAGGAACTTTTTTGGATTTAGTTCTTAAAATTATTTTACCTGTTTTTATCGGAGCTCTTCTTCAACCTTATTTAGGGTTCTTTTACAATAAATATAAAAAGCAATTCGGTAATTTAGATAAACTAACCATTGTACTTATTGTTTACAACAGTTTTAGTCATACTTTTTTGGATGGATTATTTACAAAATTAGGCGTTCTTCCGTTGTTGGCAGTTTTCATAATTGTAGTTGCGTTATTCTTTTTCTTTTTCAAACTTTCAAAATGGATTGGTAAGAAAATGAATTTTAATCGAGAAGATGATATCACAATTCAATTTTGTTCGACTAAAAAATCATTGGTTCATGGCTCGGTAATTGCAGCGGTTATTTTCACGGGAGATATCGGTATTTATTTGATTCCGATTATGCTTTACCACACTTTTCAGTTAATTTATATCAGTTATATCGCTAATCAATATGCTAAAGAAGTTGAATAAAACTTATCGAAGTATCCTTATCTTTCTATTTCAAATTATTTTATTTTCGATACTATTTTCAATCGAAAGCGTTGATGATTTCATCGTCAATCATCTTACATTTCCAATTTCAGGATTTATTGCAAAAATTACGAATTCAGTTCATTTTCCTGTTGGAGAATTGTTTTATTTAATCATTGGAATAATCGGTTTTGTATTGATTTTTAAATTGATTCGAAGTTTTTTCAAATCGAAAGAAAAAGTTTCGCATTCAATTTATTGCATTATGATTTTTGTAAACTGTATCTATTTTATTTACACGTTTGCTTGGAGCGTGATGTACAAAAAACAAACATTAACTATTGACAAAGAAAAAATCGTTATTCAACCTAAAATTCTGAAAGAAATCTATTGCTACGAACTTGATAAAGCAATATCAGCAAGAAATTTAATCGAACACAATGATTCAACAACAACGATAAAATTCAAATCTAATTTAAAAGATTATAATCAAGAATTTTTTGCTTTACAACACCAAGTAAATAATGTAAAATGGTTAAAAAATTATCGATTATTAAAAGATACACAATACAAATTATCTTGGATTTCGGAAATGCAAAATTATATGGGTATTTTGGGATACTATAACCCTTTTACGGCAGAAGCAAATCTGAACAGATACAATACAAATTTGAAACAACCTGCAACACTTTTCCACGAATATGGACACCAAATGGGATTTGCATCAGAAAGTGAAGCTAATTTTTTAGCTTATTATTTAGGTACAAAATCTAGAAATCCTGAAATTAATTATTCGTTTTATTATAAAAGTATTTATACGCTTTTAGGTGCTATTTACAAATCTGATCCGTATTTTGTGAAAATGGAATTGGATAATATGCATTCTAAAATAAAGCAAGACAGAAAAGCCGAATTAAAACATTATTTGAAATATGAAGGTGTTACGAGCGATACTTTTTCTGAGTTAAATAATCAGTTTTTGAAGGCTAATAATCAAGAAGGAACTATAAGTTATAGCAAATATGTCGAATTGATTTATTTGTTATATCAGACAAAAAAAGCAACGAATTAATCGTTGCTTTTATATTATTGTTAAAGTTCTAAATCATTTAAAATTAATTTTTCCACCAGCTAATTTTTTCTGATTACGTTGCGTTGGATTACCATAAATATCAATCACTCCTCCTGCTCTAGTTTTTGCATCTACAGATTTCTCCGCTCTCGCTTCTATTACTCCTCCTGCATTTGTTGTTAAACTTGCTGTATCAGAATTTAATGTTTTCGAATAATATTTCCCTCCAGAATTTGCAATTACAGTCTGAAATTCAGTATCACCAGTTAAAATTACTTCAGCACCAGAATTTATTTTGACTTCTAATTTTGATGTTTCGATTGGTAATTTGATAGATGAACCTTCGTTAGATGTCAAATACAATGCTTGTGATTTTACAACATCATCAGAATAAATGCGAGAACCTTGACTTGCCTGAATTTCGTATAATGATTTGTAATAAACCTTAACCGTTGCTTCTCCTCCTTGCATCAATTTGGTTCCTGTCATTTTCAATTTCAGTTCACCTTTGTTATTTTCAACTTGAACATCGCTCGCATTAACTCCATCTACTTTCACTAGGTTTTCGTTTGATGAAATTAATTCAACTGGAATTTTATCATAAACTTTTAAGATATTAAAATCTCCAACATTTATCTCTTCTTGCGCAAATGCAAAAGTTGAACAAAATATAGCGGCTGCTGATAATACGATATTTTTCATAAAAAAAGTTTTCTAATTTGGTTTGAAATTATGCAAAATTTAAACCAAAAAAGAAAACTTAAGTTATTTTTAAGATATATTGTAAGAATTATTTCGCTCCTTCAGCTGTTAATTCTGCAATACGTACAATAATTTCTGTTGCTTTTTCCATAGATTCTACCGGAACATATTCGTAAGGTCCGTGGAAATTATGACCTCCAGCAAAGATATTAGGACAAGGTAATCCCATAAAAGATAAACGAGCACCATCTGTACCTCCACGAATTGGTTTGATGTTTGGCGTAACTCCACAATCTTTCAAAGCTTGTTCAGCAATTTCAACAGATTGGAATTTCTCTTTTACTTTCTCAATCATATTAAAATATTGATCAGAAACTTCTGCTGTAATTACTTCATGATCAAAACGCTCTTGAATATCAGCAGCAATTTGTAAAAATAAAGCTTTACGCGCTTCATATTGCTCCATATCGTGGTCACGGATAATGTAAACCATTTTTGCTTCAGATACATTTCCTGTAATTTTAGCTAAATGAAAGAATCCTTCGCGACCATCAGTTAATTCAGGAACTTCGTCGTTTGGTAATTGCGCAGCAAACTCCATTGCAATATTAGATGCATTAATCATCTTATCTTTTGCATAACCTGGGTGAACAGATTTACCTTTGATTGTAACAATTCCAGATGCAGCATTAAAGTTTTCGTACTCTAATTCTCCAATTTCAGAACCATCCATTGTGTAACCCCATTCAGCACCAAATTTCTCTACATTAAAGAAATCTGCACCGCGACCAACCTCTTCGTCAGGTGTAAATCCAATAGCAATACGTCCATGTTTAATTTCTGGATGAGCAATCAAATATTCTGCAGCTGTTACAATTTCAGCAACACCAGCTTTATCATCAGCACCTAATAATGTTGTACCATCAGTTGTAATGATTGTTTGACCTTTATATTGAGATAATTCAGGGAACTCGTTTGGTGATAAAATCATTGATTCGTTCAATTTGATATCTCCACCATCGTAATTTTCCCAAATTTGAGGTTGTACATTTTCTCCAGAAAAATCTGGCGATGTATCCATATGAGAAACAAAACCAATAGTAGGCACTTCGTGATCAACTGTAGAAGGAACATATCCAAAAACATACCCGTTTTCATCTATTGAAACATCTTCTAAACCGATTTGTTTTAACTCTTCAACCAAATAATTTGCTAAATCCCATTGACGGTCTGTACTTGGAAATTTATCTAAAAAAGCTTCACTTTCAGTGTAAGTTTTAACATATTTCAAAAAGCGTGTTACCAACTTTTCTCTCCATTCTGTTTGCATTGCGTTTTAATTTTTGTCAAAATTACTAAATTATCTACCTTTAAGGCGCAAATAAACCAAAAAAATGAGTGAGCTAACTTTTAAAATTATTGAATGTCCTCGTGATGCAATGCAAGGACGCAAAGATTTTATTCCAACTGATAAGAAAATCGATTACTTAAATCGTTTATTGACTGTTGGTTTTGAAGCGATAGATTGTGGAAGTTTTGTTTCGCCAAAAGCGATTCCACAGATGGCGGACACAAAAGAAGTTTTAGATAATATTGATAAAACCAATTCAAAATCGAAATTATCTGTTGTTGTTGCCAATAAAAGTGGCGCAATGAAAGCTGCAGAACACGAAAAAGTGGATATTATTGGATTTCCTTTTTCTATTTCAGAGAATTTTCAACAATTCAACACGAATAAAAGTCGTGAAGAAGCGTTTGAAATGGTGAAAGAAATCAACCAAATCTCAAATGATAATGGTAAACATATGTTAATTTATCTTTCGATGGCGTTTGGAAACCCTTATGGAGAAACTTGGAATGAAGAAATCGTAAAAGAATGGTCTAAAAAAATGGCGGATATCGGAATTTCTTCAATCAATTTATCAGATACAATTGGTGTTGCAGACGAAAAAACAATTGTTGATTTGTTCCAAAATTTGATTCCTCATTATCCAGAAATTGAATTTGGCGCACATTTTCATACCGTTTATACCGAATGGCATTCCAAAGTACAAGCCGCTTATGATAATGGTTGTCGTCGTTTTGATGGCGCTATAAAAGGTTTGGGCGGATGTCCAATGTCAAAAAGTGATATGGTCGGAAATATGCCAACTGAGAAGTTAATTAGTTTCGCAAATGAGCATAAAGAAAAACATGGTTTGAATCTTTTTGATTTCGAATCTGCTTGGAATGTTTCTTTGCGTACATTTGGCTTAGTTTAATCTTAACAATAAACTAAAAAATCAATTCTTTTGTTAAAGGAAATTAAAATATGTTGGACTTTAACAAAAAAAGTTAAATTTGCTCATCGGTAAGTTTTTTTATCGAGCTTAGAATATTAAAATGAAATTAAAGTATATGAAATTTAAATCGAGTATGATGTTGCTAATTGCAGCATTATTTACGGTAAATACTTTTGCACAAACAGCAAAACCAACACCAAAACGTCTTGCTAAAGTAGATGGTATAGCTGCTGTTGTCGGAGATCAGATTGTTTTAGAGTCTGATGTAGATCGTGACTATTTAATGTCGAAACAACAAGGGATGAAAGTCGAAGACAAATGTGATTTCCTAAATGACATTATGTTAGACAAAATGTTGGTTGATCGTGCAAAACAAGATACTTTAATCAAAGTGACACAAGACGAGGTCACTCGTCAATTAAACAACCAAATCGAAGGTTGGATTGCTCAAGCTGGAGGAGAAAAACAAATTTTAGACTATTTCGGATTCCGTACAATGGCGGAAATGAAAAACGAAACTAAATATATCGTAGAAGATAATATTTATGCACGTAACAAAAGAGAAATGGTTGTAAAAGGTGCTGATGCTACGCCAGAAGAAGTTCGTTTGTTTTTCGAAAAACACCAAGGTGAGTTACCAGACGTAAAAGACGAAGTTTCGATTAGCCATATTGTAACTTATCCTGAAGTTTCGCAAGAAAATCAACAAAAGATTATTGATCAATTAAAAGAAATCAAAAAAGAAATTGAAGAAGGTGCTTCTTTTGCAACGAAAGCAATTTTATATTCAGAAGATCCAGGTTCTGCAAGTAACGGAGGTGAATACAAAAAAGTTTCTCGTGGTAAAATGGTAAAAGAGTTTGATGCGGTGGCGTTTAACTTACAAGAAGGTGAAATTTCTGATCCATTCAAAACTGATTTTGGATATCATATTATTAAGTTAGAAAAACGTCGTGGACAAGAATTAGATTTGCGCCATATCTTGATTACGTTGAAACCAACAGAAGAAGAAATAAAAAAGGCTTATAATAAATTAGATTCTATTCGAGTTTTAATTAACGACGGAAAAATGACATTTAAAGATGCTGCATTAAGATTTTCTGATGATAAATACACAAAATTTAACTCAGGAAATATCATGAACCAAAATTCTGGTGACGATCGTTTCGAGAAAATGGCTTTGCCTCTACCAATGTTTACAGCGATTGCAACATTAAATGAAGGAGATATTTCTCAAGTTTTCGAAGATGATTTTGATAACAGAAAAGCTTTAAGAATCTTAAAAATCAATAAATTTTATCCAGAGCATAAAATCAATTATCAAGATGATTATTATAGAATTCAGAAATTTGCAGTTCAAGATAAAGAACGTACATTGTTGATGGATTGGGTAAAACGTCAAGTTGGTGATGCTTACATTAAAATTGGAAAAGAGTACCAAAGTTGTAATTTCCCGATCGATTGGGAAAAGAAAAACCAAAAATAATAAAACAAAAAACCTCGAGAAATTCTCGAGGCTTTTTTTATGTCTTAAAAATAAATAATCTTATTTCGCAATTGGAACTTGAGAAGGCCAAATTAACTTACTTGGATCAAATCCTACTTTCTTTGCCGAATCAAAAAATCTGTCTTTTACCTTATCCGAAATCTCTTTCTTACGCGATAGAATCCATAACTTTTTATAATCTTCACTTGCAACTAAAACATTATTGTAATCTTTATCAAAATCAATTACATATAATTTTTTTGCTAAAATTGGTAAAAACGTTGTCGAGAACAACCCAACATTTTCAATATCTTGCGTAGCAATTCCTTCAATCTTTTCCCATCCTTTTTTCTTCGCATTATATCCGCGTACAATCACTTCCAATTGCCCATTTTCTTCGTTCAAATTAAAACGATGTGTCACATTTGTTTGTCCTTTTTGTGCTTTATTTTCCAAACGTGCAATCTCGTACCAACGTCCTAAAAATCCACCTAAATCAAAATTTTGAGCTGGTTTATATTTTACCTTTTTCCTATTGTGATTAACGATATATGCTGTTGTCCCTAGCGCCAATGCTGCAAGGGCTAATTTCTTAAAATTCATTTTACTAAAACTTAGGTTGCAAATGTATCAATAATATTAAAGTTGAAAAAATATGATTTCAAATTTTGAATTAATTAAACTTTCATTTAACTTTATTAAAATTAATTTTAATATTATTTAACCAAATGAAAAAACTTCCTGTTATATGTCCCAGCTGTGCCGAAGAATTAGCGGTCGAAAAATTAATTTGCAACCATTGCGAAACACAAGTTGTAGGAAACTATGAACTTCCTTTATTTCTGAAACTTACAAATGAAGAACAAGCATTTATTATGCAATTCTTTGTCAACTCAGGAAGTTTAAAAGACATGGCAAAAGAATTTGAAGTCAGCTATCCAACCATGCGAAATAAAGTAGATGATTTGATTAATAAAATAAAAACAATGTCCGATGAATAAAGAATTTTCAGTATCGATGTCGCTATTTTTTAAGGTTACAACTGCTATTTTAATTGTATTATTAATCTTAATTGGAGGAATATTGTTTAAAGAAACAGAAGTATATGTTGCGGTGATTTATGCAATCATTATTTATCCGTTGTTTGCGTATTATTTTTTAATCTCTTTAAATAAAATTAAAGTTGATTTGAATAATATTTATCTTATTTCAAAAGTCAAAACGAGTATTATTCCGATAAATGAAGTGAAAATTATTACAAGAAAATCTCAAAATAATTTGATGATTATAGGTGCACGAGGCATTTATGGTTTGATAGGAAGATCTATGGACAATTATCGATGCAATATAAAAAATCGTACAAAACTTGTTGCTATTGAATTAGAAAATGTAAAATATTTGGTGAGCTGCGATCAGCCAGATGAATTTGTTAACACAATAAATACACTAAAAAATGATAAAGAAACTCCTTAATCCATTTGCATATTTCGATGAAAAAATACTGTTCATTATTGGACTATTTTCGCATTTCCTTTTCACTTATATCGCCAATATTACTGAATCTTTTTTCCCTGATTTTTTAAGCATTAAGAAAAATGGAATTTCTTATTCTTATCTCGATTTGTTGTATCAAAATACGAGAAATTTAGTAATTGCAATCCTCATATTTTACATTTTAGGAAAAATCATCAATAACAGAACACGAATTATAGACATTGTAAACGTTGTTTTAATCTCAAGAATCGCTTATTACATTGTATTCATAACGGATTTTATTCCAATTGTCAACAAAAGTATGGACAAGGTTTTGAAAGGAGTTACAACAAATAATCTCGAAGTTTTGCACGAAGCTCCAACAATGATTGTACTTGTAATTGTAGCTTTTATCGCGATATTTTTCTTGTGTATAATGCTCTATTTTTTATACATAGGTTTCAAAACTGTTACAAACATGAAAAATACAAAACAAGCTTTTGCTTTCATTGCTACCTTGTTATTTATCATTGTTTTAACCACAATATTATCATTATTAATACCACAAAAAATATGAAAAAAGTTTTATTTTTCTTTATACTTATTTGTTCTACAGTTTTTGGTCAATCAAAAAATGATTTCACAGAATCAGATATTCAACTTAACGAAAATCAAGTTAAATTATTTGGAACATTATGTTTACCTCAAAATGCAAAATCTAAAATACCAATTGTTTTATTAATTTCTGGTTCTGGACCAACAGATAGAAATGGAAACAATAATATGATGATTAATAACTCTTTGAAATATTTAGCTCATAGTTTAGCTGAAAAAGGAATTGCATCTATTCGCTATGACAAAAGAGGAATCGGAGAAAGTTCTATTGCTAATTTGGACGAGTCTAAACTTACATTTGATGATTACGTTGAGGACGCAAGGAATTGGATAACTTTCTTAAAAAAAGATAAAAGATTTGGTTCTATTTCAATAGCTGGACACAGCGAAGGTTCATTAATTGGAATGCTTGCATCTTCAAAAAATGTCGACAAATTCATCTCGATTTCTGGTGCAGGAGAATCTATTGACCAAATACTTAAAAAACAATTAAATCTACTTCCTGAACAATTAAAAACCGAATCGTATGCTATTATAGATTCTTTGAAAAATGGAAATACTGTAAATAATATTAATCCTAATTTATCTTCATTATTTCGTAAAAGTGTACAACCTTATTTAATTTCTTGGATTAAATATAATCCTGTAAATGAAATCAATAAATTAACTATTCCTTTTTTAGTGATTCAAGGGGGTATGGATATACAAGTTGATACGGAGAACGCTAAAAACCTATCTCCTAAATCTGCTGTTATTATCAAAGGGATGAATCACGTTTTAAAAAATGTTACTTCAAAAGATGATTTATCTTCTTACAACAACCCAGAACTTCCAATAAATATAGAATTAGTAGAAGTCATTTCTAATTTTATCCTCAAAAACTAACTATAAAAGACAAAGCAAATTGCTTTGTCTTTTTATTTAAGAATTAACAAGCTGTTCCTCCTTCAAAATTTGTCATTGTAGTTTTTTTTATCAAATTTTAGAGTGATTGTCATTGTTCCATTAGCTAAAACTGAATCAGATTCTATATTTTATTTACCTATTATTTCTTGATCTACATCAATTTAAAATAATAATTCTATTCTTAAATTTACAATTCTTATTTGTGATTCGTAACAAAGGAGTTTAAAGATTATACAGATTTTTCATAGTATAAAGTTGGTTAGGTTATTTAGCAAAGAGCAGAAGAAACTTTTGCTCTTTGTTTGTTTTATATTTATAATCATTAAATAATTTATCATGTACTTATATTTTTATTAGTCAACAATTATTCGATTATTTACTTTTTTATTCCCAATTATTGATTGATTAATAAAATTGAAAACTTCGTCTAAATATTGTTTTCTTAATCCAGACCATTCATGTTTTCCTGAATTAGAGAAAATAGCAAAAGATGCCTGACTATATTTTCTATTCAAATCTTCTAAAGTAGCAGAACCATTTAAAGGAAAAAATCCTGGTTGATTATCCAAACAACTTCTGTGTGGCGCATTGTAAGCTGGTACAACATCATCGCTTAAACCATGTACATAAACTGTTGGCAAAACACTCGATTTTGTAACATAACGATCGTCTACAATCGCTCCTGCATAACTTACTAAACCATCAATTTTAACTTGATTGAATTGATTTCCGTACCATAAATCTCTCAAATAATAAGCATTTAGAATAGTCTCCGCTCCTGCACTACTTCCTCCTAAAATTAATTTATTAATCGAGAATTTAAGTTCTTTTGAATTATTTTGAATAAAATTTAGCGCAGTTAAAACATCAAAAGAGGCTTCTTTAAAAATCATCAACTTTTCTTGTTTTGGCAAATCACACCCAAAACCAGCCGAAGAATTTGCCAATAATCTATACGAGATAGAAACAGCTACGAAACCTCTTTCTTGAGCATCTTTCATTCGTTCAATTTCTTCTTTATCCGCTCTTGTTCCTCCTGAAAATCCGCCTCCGTGTACCCAAGCAAATACATTATAGGTTTGATTCTCTTTATAGTTTTTCGGATAATAAATATCAAACGCTAAATTATTTTTTTTATCATATACTATCGTTTTCTGCGCATATGTATAACTTATCATTAAAAATAAGGCAACTAAATATTTCATTTTCTTCTATTTTAAATAAAAATTGCTTGACTTTAACTTCTTACGTTGTCAATTTGTCAAGCAATTTACTATAAATAATTTTCCCTTTAATTATTCTATTTTTTTACGAAATAATGATTGTGCTAATCGAATGTTCTTGCGAATTCACCTCAACAGCTTCTCCTTCTATCCATAAATTATATTGATAAGGTTTATCTGTTTGATTCATCACAACCACCACAACTTTTCCGTCTTTGTTTACAAAAGAAGTCGTCATTAAATCTGAACGATTAGACGATGCTGCAATTCTTTGCGCACCTGGACGAATAAATTTTGAGAATTGACCAATGTAGTAAAACGAATTTGTATACGTAACTTGTCCATTTCTAGTATCACCATGAATTGGTGCAAAACAGAAATTTCCTACGTGATTTGGTCCTCCTTTTTCATCCAACAAAACATTCCAATCTGTCCAAGCAACTGTTCCGGAGTTAAAATCGTTGATCATATTGTAACCATATTTTTCACCCAATGCCCAATTTCCCATTTGATTGTAATCAAATTGTTCTTTACAACCTTCTGTAAAAATTAGATTAACATTCGGGAAAGCTTCGTGAGTTAACGCTACATTATTGAATAAATTCACGCTTCCGTTCCATGTTTCGTACCAGTGAAAACCAACTCCCCAAACATATTTAGCAGCTTCAGGATCATTCAAAATAGTTGAAGCACGCTGGTAAATTAAATCACGGTTATGATCCCACACAATAATTTTTTTGTCTTTTAATCCTTTTTGGTGAAAAGTCGGACCTAAATTATTTTTCAAGAAATCACGTTCTTCTTCAGCTGTATAAATACACGATTCCCATGTTTGCGTTGCCATTGGTTCGTTCTGAATAGAAACTCCCCAAATTGGTAAACCAATTTTCTCATAATTCTCGATAAATTTCACAAAATAGTTAGCCCAAGTTTGGTAATATTCAGGTTTCAAAGAACCTCCTTTTAACATACTGTTATTCGTTTTCATCCAAGCTGGCGGACTCCAAGGACTTGCATATAAACGATAAGCATCTTTCATTTCTGCTTTTGCCATTTTAATCATCGGAATTTTATAATTCAAATCATGTGCAATGTCAAAAGTTTTTAACTCATTATCATTATCTTTTACATACGTGTAACTATCGCTCGAAAAATCACTCGAATTTATTGTTGTTCTAATCAACGAATAACCAATTCCTTCTTTTTCGCTATAATAAGCTTTGATAATTTCTTGTTGCGCTTTCTTTGGCAATTTTGCTAAAACTTCTGCTGAAGCATCTGTGATAGCTCCTCCAATTCCTTCAAATTTTTGGAATTTACGTTTTGGATCAATAAAAATTGCAATATCTGTTTCTTTTGGTTGTGGAAACTTTTTTACAGCTAACTTATCTGTCCATTTTGCGATACGTTGATTCGTATTTTTAGCAGTTGTATATATTTCGATTTTCTTGTTCGAAAGTTTAAAATCTTGCGCATTTACGGCAAAATAATTTAACAATAAAGCTGCAATAAGAGGATATTTCAAATGTGATTTTGTCATAATTATTATTGAATTAAAAATTTGGCTAAAATTGGTAAATGATCTGATGGATATTTGAAATCGTAGAAATCATCAATCGTATTGAAACTTTTACACGTTACTTTTGAATTCTTTTTGTAAAAAATGTAATCTAAAATTTCTGTTCCTTTTACATTGAATTTAAAATCTTCCCATGTAAAATCTGGTCCATAAACCATTTGCGCATTTAGACGAGTATCTAAATATTTGTTTTGAATATATTTAACAGATTCATCGTTTTGATTCATATTAAAATCTCCCATAAAAAATGCTGGAACGTTTTTCTTTTCAGTTAACTTTTGAATTAAATTATCAATCATTTCTAACGATTTTTGACGCGCAATTTTTCCATCATTATCAAAATGTGTATTGATTATCCAAAATTTCTTTTTTGTTTTCTTGTCTTGAAATAATCCGTAAGTGATAATTCTGTTGTATGCTGCATCCCAACCTTTTGATTCTTTTTCTGGCGTTTCTGACAACCACATTGTTTTTTGTTCTAAAACTTTGTATTGATCTTTTTTGTAAAAAATCGCCGAATATTCAGCATTTTTATCACTTGAACGAGGTTCTCCGATAAAATCTAATTGTGAATCATTTTGTTTGATAAAATCTAGTTGAGGAACTTGCGCTTCTTGTACACCAACAAAATCAGCGTCATAATATTTGATTAAATCAACCAATTTTTGTTTGCGAATATTCCAATGATTTGCGCCATCATCAACAGAGGCTAGTCTAATGTTGTAAGACATAATTGATAAATTTTGTTGAGCAAAACCTATCATTGTCATGATTAAAACTAAACTTAAACTAATATATTTTTTCATGTGTGAATTTTTGTAAAAATCCAAGTAAGCACTTACATACTTACTTGGTTGAGAAATAAAACTAAATTTCTAACTATATATGAGGAATTTAATCAACTAAAGTAAAACTTGTTTTAAGTGAAGCGTTAGAATCTCCTCCAACAAAAATGTCGAAATCTCCTGCTTCTGCAACATAGTTCATATTGATATCGTGGAATTTTAAATCTTCTGGAGTTAATGTAAACGTAATTGTTTTTGTTTCTCCTTTCTTAATCATCACTTTATCAAAACCTTTCAATTCACGAACTGGACGCGTTACACTTCCTACTAAATCGCGAACATATAATTGTACCACTTCTTCTCCATCGTAGTTTCCTGTATTTTTAACATTTACAGTTACTTTGATTTCATCTTTTCCATTTTTCATTGTGGATTTGTTCACTTTTAAATTACTATAATCAAACGTTGTATAACTTAAACCGTAACCAAATGGATATAAAGGCGAATTTGGAGAATCTGTGTAACGAGATTTATATTTTTGCTCTGCATCACTTTCTCCTAAATAAGGACGACCTGTATTTTTTTGATTGTAATGAATTGGAATTTGACCAACAGAACGAGGAAATGTCATAGGTGTTTTAGCCGAAGGATTATATTTACCGTACAAAACATCTGTAATCGCTAAACCTCCCATTGTTCCTGGATACCATGCATATAAAATTGCATCCATATTATCATTCTCCCAAGAAATTGTCATTGGACGACCAGACATTAAAACTAAAACAATTGGCTTACCAAGTTTCTTTAATTCTTTTAATAATTCTTTCTGATTTCCTGGTAAATCTATATTTGTTTGAGAAGCCGCTTCACCTGTTTGGTTCTCGTTTTCCCCCATAATCGCAACAATTACATCTGAGTTTTTCGCTATATTAATTGCTTCTTGGAAACCATCAGTTTTAGAGGAATTAAGTTCTGTTCCTTGTGCATAAGTAATTTTTGCATTTTTACCTAAAACATCATTCAACCCTTCCCAAACAGACCATGCTTTTCCATAACGATCTCCACGTGCAGCCCAGTTTCCAATGATATTTTTCTCATCTTTTACTAATGGACCAATTACTGCAACTTTTTGAGATTCTTTTAATGGTAAAATTTGTTTCTCATTCTTTAATAAAACCATTGATTTACGTGCAACATCACGAGCTTCATTTAAAAACTCTTGTTTCATTACCGTTTCTTTCTCACGTTTTGAATTTGAATATCGATATGGATCTTCGAAAAGTCCTAAATCATATTTTGCTTCCAAAATTCTACGAACTGCAGTATCAATCACATCTTGTTTTACTTTTCCTTCTTTTACCAATTTTGGTAAATGATTAAGAAAAGCACCACTCATCATATCCATTTCAATACCTGCTTCAACCGATTTTAGAGTTGCTTCTTCCAAATCTTTTGCAATTCCATGAGGAACTAACTCCTGAATCGCAGTATAATCTGTTACAACAAAGCCTTTGTAATTCCATTCTTTACGTAAAATTTGATCGTACAAATATTTACTTGCTGTAGAAGGAACTCCTCCAATTTCGTTAAAAGACGTCATAAAAGATCCAGCACCAGCATCAACAGTAGCCTTGAAAGGAGGTAAAATATAATCTCTTAAGAATCGATCCGAAATTTCTACCGTTCCATAATCGCGTCCAGCCTGCGCCAAAGCATATCCTGCAAAGTGTTTTGTACACGCTAAAACGGTATTCAAATCATATAAACTTTTACCTTGAAAACCATTAATACGCGCAATTGCAATTTTACTTCCTAAGAAAGTATCTTCACCTGCACCTTCAGAAACACGCCCCCAACGAGGATCAAAACCGATATCAACCATCGGAGCAAAAGTCCAATGAACTCCACCAGCAGCTGTTTCTTCAGCAGCAATTCGAGCCGATTTTTCGATTGCTTTTAAATCCCAAGAAGAAGCTTCTCCAAGTGGAATTGGAAAAATTGTTTCGTATCCATGAATCACATCATATCCAAAAATTAATGGAATACCAAGACGTGTTTCTTCAACAGCAATTTTTTGCAATTTTTTGGTAATATCTGTTGTCGTTGCATTAAACACAGACCCCATCATACCTTGTTTCGTGTATTTTATATAATTTTTATCAATTGCAGATCCTGTAACATCACCTCCGTCATAGGTATATTGTACCATCTGCCCTACTTTGTCATCAATCGTCATTTGACCCATTACGTAATCAATAAATTCCGATTTCGATTTTGATTTATCAAACTTTATTTTTTGCGCATAAGTATTGAATGCTAATCCTAAGAAAGCAATTGAATAAATTAGTTTTTTCATTTTTTTGATTTTAATTCGAGGCTGTCGTTTTGAATTTCAGTTTATCTAAACCTCTTTGTACATCTTCATTTTGCATAAACAATTTCCACAATAATCCAGAGCGATAATTCTCTATCATTGGTGTAATTGTTCCTTGATCTATCGCCAAATATTTTGTAATCACTCGATCATTTTTTACATCAACCGCATCATACGGACCTGCTACTCCAATCAAGCTTTTGTTTTGTTTTTCATAAATAAACTTCAAGAAATCCATAGATTCTTTCGGTGTATATGGAAAAGATGATAATGCTGCTGTAGGCGTAATTACATTATTGTCATTTAATGGAGAATGAGCTGTATAACCTTCTGTTCCATCTGGATTGAAGGTATAACTTGCTGTTAATCCCCACATATTTTTTTCGTACTTCTTGAAACTCTCCGTTTTTTGTTGATTGTAGATGTAATGAATCTTTGCTTGATTTTTCACCACTTTTCCATAATCAACACCAATTCCATCTATCAAATTGTTCGGATTAAGTCCAATAAAAGAATATTGTGCCCAAAATAATGGACCTACATTTTTATCAGCTCCGTTATGTTTTACAATCAATGGAACTCCGTATGCAGAATCATTTGATTTTATATCCCCATTTCTCGTCCAACCGTTGTAATAAACTTCTGAATTGATCGAATATTTTGGAGAAGCCGCAGCAATAACATACGTAATCATGGTTTCATCAAATCCTTTTAATGGAAAATTGATTTTCCATTCGTAATTTGGTGACCAATGCCAATACAGCACATTTTCTCCACGTGTATAAAAATTGAAATCGATTTCTTTCCAAAGTTGATCAGCTAATTGCGAAATCTCTATTTCTTTCTCATTTTTAGAATCTTTGAAATACTCTTTCAAACAAATTAAACCCTGAGCAAGAAATGCAGTTTCTACCAAATCACCTCCGTTATCGTATGTACTAAAAGCTTTTACTTTTCCTGTTTCGCCATTTAACCAATGTGGCCAAGCTCCATGAAAACGATTTGCATTTTGTAAAAATTTCAATCCTGTTAAAATTCGTTCAGTTGCTTCTTTTCTTGGAATAAATTCGCGATCAATCCCAACAATTAAACTCATTAATCCAAATCCTGTTCCTCCTGTTGTAATGATGTTTGAATCATTTTCTGGATAAAAACCATCAGGATGAAAACGTTCTCGAGCTAATTTTGAATGAGGTTCAGCATAATCCCAAAAATATTGAATCGTCTGTTTCTGAACTTTATCTAACAGCTTATTTTCTTGTTTTGTTTGAGCAAAAGCACTTGCGCCACATAAAAGAGCGCAAGTAACTATTGTTTTATTTAATTTAACCATTACCAACCTGGGTTTTGAGTCATTGTTGGAGTTTGAATAATTTGTCCATTTGGAATTGGAAACAATTCGTGTTTTCCAGTAACGAAAGTTTTACCATTTTTCGCCATCATTTCTTTTGCTTGACCAGTACGAACTAAATCAAACCAACGATCATGCTCAAATGCTAATTCTAAACGTCTTTCATTCCAGATTTTTAATCGTAATTGATCTTTAGACATACTTGCTACTGGAGCTAACTTAACACGTGTTCTAACGCGATTAAGAGGTGTTAAAGCGTCTTGACCAATCTCGTTTGCTGCTTCAGCTTGAATTAATAAAACTTCAGAAAAACGAATTACACGGATATTTTTGTCACCATCAGCAGAACCAAGATTCGCACTTGAATATGCTTTTTCGTTATACATCGGGTTTTCTACAGAAGTTGGAACTAAACGACCGTCATATAAAGTTTCACCTCTAAAAATGATTGTTGCATCACGACGAATAGCATCTCCTTCAGCATTAAAAGCATCTAATAAATTTTGAGAAGGAACATTGAATCCCCATCCCCAACCTCCAGTACCACGAGCACCTTGAGTTTCTGAATATTGTTGAACACCATGCGCAACAGCATCTCCACGAGCTTGAATTTCAAATAAAGATTCTTTACCGTTCTCAGTTTCTTTTCTCCAAGTTGTTGCGTAATCACTTTCTAAATCGTAAATACTAGAATTAACAACAGTTGTAGCCATATCGTATGCTTGTTGATTTTTTCCTTGGTATAAATATACTTTTGCTAATAAAGCTTGAGCAGCTCCTTTTGTTGCACGTCCTAAATCTTTTGCAGCATACTCATTTTTAGTAGGAAGTTTTGATATTGCATCTAATAAATCTGCTTCAATGTATGCATAAACTTCTGCTTTTGGTTTACGTAGTGCATAAGATGCTGGTACATCTAATTCTTGTATCACAGTATCTCCAAACATACGAACCAAATAGAAATAAGAAACAGCTCTCAAAAATTTTGCTTCCCCAATTAATCTATTTTTTTCTGCATCTGTAATTGATGATTCTGTCGTATATTTTATTGAATATGACGCTCTACCAATTGTTTTATAAAAACGTTTCCACATTGCTTCAATAGAACCTGTTGTAGAACTATGTAATAATTCGTCTAAATCTCGTTTATCTCCACCATTATCTGTAGAAGAACTTCCTTTATCTGCATTATCAGAAATCATTTCAGTAACTCCTAACCAAGAGAATGCATAATCCCAATCTGTAAACATTCCGTAAATACCATTCACATATTTTTCTGGAGATTGAGAAGCTTGATCATCAATTGCAATATTTTCTTGAGAATCAACATTCAAAAAATCACTTGTACAAGAACTTAATGTTCCGATTGAAAGAATAGAAGCTAATGTTACTATTTTAAATATATTTTTTTTCATTTTTTTAAAATTTTCTAGATTAGAATTCTACGTTTAATCCAACTAAAAATGTTCTAACATTTGGATATGCAGAGAAATCCATTCCTGTTGTTCCATAAGGACTTCCATCGTAACGTTTTCCTTTTACATTATCTAAAGTTAATTCCGGTGTAAATCCTGAATACTTCGTAATCATGAATACATTTTGAGCACTAACATATAATCTTAAGTTTCTGATAAAATCAATTTTATCTCTAAAATTATATCCTATTGTCATGTTACTTAATTTGAAGTAATTACCTTTCTCTAAATAATAAGAAGAAGCAACTTGATCACGCTCCGCTCCAGGATGAGAATTTGTACTACCAGCTCCTGTCCAACGATCATTGAACATATCAACTGTTATATTTTCTCCTCCTAAACGTGTGTTTTTGATACCATTGTAAATCTTATTACCACCAGCTCCATAACCACTAATCGTTAAATCGAAGTTTTTATATTCTAAACTAACATTAATTCCGTAGTTATATTTTGGAATATATGATCCCATAAATTTTTTATCACGATCATCAATAACTCCATCTCCATTTTGGTCTTTGTAACGTAAATGTCCTGGGCGAGCACTTGATAAATGAGCATTGCTATTTATTTCATCTTGTGTTTGCCAAACACCTTCTACTTCATATAACCAGAAAGAACCCAGTGGTTGACCAGCTTCTAAACGTTTTGCAATTTGTCCATTTCCTAAAGAACCCCCTGTCATTCCAGAATATCCTTCTTTAACAGACTTCACTTCATTTTCGTTGTAGTTGAAGTTACCACCAATCGAATATCTTAATCCTCCAGCTGTTTCATTACGATAATTTAAAGCAATTTCAAAACCTTGATTTACTACTTTTGCTGCATGATCATAAAAATCTTTTTCATAAGGAGATGAACCTATCTGTTTAATATTTAAGATGGCATTTTTCGTTGTCTTATTGTAATAATCTAAACTTCCTGATAATTTACCTTTCAATAACTCGAAATCTAGGCCAGCACTCCATTCATCTACAATTTCCCATGAAATATCATAAGCAGGCGAACCGATATAAGCTCCATAAATTAAATCTTGACCTGGTCCAAATACATAATTCGCATTATCACTACCTGTAGAAGTTGTAATTGTTGTATAGTTGTATGGCACATCTGCATTACCTAAACGTCCCCAACCTCCACGAAGTTTTAAGAAAGAAATTACATTACTATCTTTTAAGAACTCTTCATTAGAAATATTCCAAGCAGCAGAAACAGAAGGGAAAGTTCCCCAATATTTTTCGTTTTGTTTAAACTGGCTTGAACCATCTCTACGAATAATTCCAGAAACGTAGTATTTATTTGCGTAATTATATTGTAAACGAGCAAAATAAGAAGCATAAGCAATTGGAGTATAATTATTTTGATCCATTGCAGCTTTGTATTGTCCAGAAGCATGATGAGCAGACCAATATTGTTCTTTATCAGGAACATCATATACTGTGATATCTGAATATTGACCAATACCCATTTTTTCAGCAGATACTCCAGCAACAACATTGAACGAATGATCTCCAAATTTGCGATCAAATGTTACGAAGTTTTCCCATGACCATCTAAATGTTTCTACATTATTTAGATTTAGAGAGTTATTCATATAAGTTGAACTCGCAGGATTCTTCGCTTTTAAACCTTCAAACTCAGCAGCAGTTCTAATTGGGTTACCAGCAATCCATCTTTCTTTAATTGGATTAAATTCTCTGTATTTGTACCAATATTTTGTTCCTCCAGCACGAGAAGTTACTGTTAACCCTTTTGTAAGTTTCAACTCTGCTTCTATATTTCCTTGAAGTGTAGTAGAATTAGCTTTTTGATTATCATAATACAATGTTGACATTGGGTTACCATGAGAGTTCAAATTACTTGTCACCTCTCCAGGTTTTGCAACATATGTTACTTCTCCTGTTGTTGTATTAAAAATTGGTAAACCCCATCTTCCGTTATCATATTTTACAGGAACCAATGGTGATTGACGGTAAGCTACATCAAATGCTCCATATGGTTTAGGATTCTCTCTAGAAAAAGTAGCACTAACATTTTGTTTAATCTTTAAGATTCCATCAAACAATTTATAGTCATTATTACTACGAACAGTTGTTCTTTTGAAGTTATTTCCTTCTAAGATTCCTTTCTCTTCGAAATTATTAATACTGAACATGTAATTAATATTTTCTCCAGCGCCAGCTAACGAAACATTATTACTAATTAATTGTCCTGTGGTTAACATTTCATCAAACCAATTCGTGTTATATTTTTGATTTGTAGAAATCAAAGAACCTCCTGTTGCTTTTCTTTGTTCATTAAAATAAGTTATGTACTGATTAGCATCAGCCATATCTACCATATTCATAGTATTTCTTACTCCAATATATGAATCATAATTAACTCTAATCTTTCCTGTTTTACCACGTTTAGTTGTTACAACAACTACACCGTTTGCACCACGAACTCCATAAATAGCTGAAGATGCTGCATCTTTTAAAACATCAATTTTTTCAATGTCATTTGGATTAATATTGTTAATATTTGGAACAATTAATCCATCCACAACATATAAAGGAGCCTTCCCTCCTAGGGCTGTACCCATTCCACGAACCAAAACAGTTGGTGTACCACCTGGAGTATCCGTATTAATGATATTAACACCAGCTAATTTCCCCTGCAAAGACTGCATGGCAGTTGTACTTGCAATTTGCGTAATGTATTTAGCATTAGCTGATGACACAGCTGATGTAAGATCTGATTTCTTAACAGTACCATATCCAACCACAACGGCTTGATCTAGTATAATAGAATCACTTTCGAAAGGATCTCCTATCTGTATAGAATCGTTAGTAACTTGGGCATTTACACAGAAAGACCCGAGAATAAATAATGGAAGAAAATATTTTTTCATTCTATTTCAATAAATGGTTATTTCAAAAATAGAATGTTTTAACACTTGATTAACAAGTAATAATTTCAGCTAGAATAACTTTCTGAAAAAATAAAACATATAACACTAAATATCAAATAATTATGTAATATTATATTTACAATATGATGTAGTTATGATGTAATTTATTTTCCGATATTTAAAAATTAATCATATATTTATTTAGGTTTATTTCAGAAGGAATTTGCATTTTTTTGCGTAATCTATATCGTTGTAGTTCTACCGATCGATAATTAAGGTGCATTAAAGGAGCAATCTCTTTGGTTGATAAATTCATTCGAAGGAAAACACACAGTTTTAAGTCTTTTGCTGTTAAATTAGAATATTTCTCAGCTAATCTCTTAATAAAATCTTGGTGAATTTCCTGAATATTTAATTCGAAATTTTGCCATTCATTTCTGTTGTAACTATATTCCGAAAACGTTTTCTCAAATTTCTTTTTTAATTTTTTATTGATTTCATTCATTTCCAATTGAGAAAACAATTGATTAATTTCTAAGATCATAGCACGTTGATTAGCTAATTTCAAAGCTTGTCCAGCCAATTCTGTAGATTTCGTTTGTAAAGAAGTTTCTAAATATTGTTTTTCTTTATGATGATTCAATTCTTTTAACTCTTGTTGATGCTTCATTTCCATCAAATTCAATTCATATTCAAATTGCTTTTGTTTAATTCTGAAACTTTGTTTCAACTTCATTCTGTTATATTTATAAATAGCCAAAATCGATCCAACAATTAATAAAATATAAAATAATATCATCAAATTTGATAAATACCAAATCTTCTTAACCCGAAAATCAAAATGATTCAACTCCACAAAATTTCCATCTTTTAGAGCATAAATAGACAATTGATATGAACCGCTTTCTAATTGTTTATAATTAATTATAGGCTGATTAAGCGGTTGAATTTTAGAGTTATTTAATTGATAATACAATTGATAATTTGCAAAATCATCATTCAAAATTGAAACATAAAAATCTATATAATTATTTGAATACTCAATATTAGGTTCATTATTCAAAACCGTTTGATTGATTTTTGCTTTAATTTTTACCTTTGGTAATTCGCGACGTATAGATTTTAAATCATATTTCAATAATCCGTTTTCGAGGTTAATGTATAAAAACTGATCGTTGATTTTAGCCGTTAAATTGTCATCAACCAATTTTCCATCATACAATTTTTTGGGAATTAAATAATGAATCAATTTATTCTGTTCCACTTTAGAATAATACAGAATATTATCCGCTTCAACTAAATAACGATTCTCTTTTAAATAACGAATTCGATTAATATTCTTTAATTTCGAATCTAAATTCTCATCAGAAAATAAGTTTTTATTTATATCATAACGGACTAAATGTTGATCATCAATCAATACAAAAACCTTATTATCTTCGAGAATAGTTTGCGGATTAACTAATTTTTTATGTTGGTAAAATATCTCCTTTCCTGTTCTATTTTTAAGATCAAATAAATATAAACCACCATTTTTTCCTGTTCCTAAAATTTTATTTTCAACAATAATAAAATCAATAATTGGAATAGTTAAACTGGAAACTTTACTAGATTCTTCATGAGAACCTTGTATATATTCATTGATTCCTGTAAAAGATGATTGATATAATTTATTTCCATATTTGATCAATTTAAAACCTCCATTTGTAGAAGAAATCTTATTCAATAGTCCTGAATAAATGTAAGTTCCCCAACTATCCGAAACATAAATTGTATTATCAATATTTGTTACATTCCAAATTAAACCTTTCTCGAGAACTGAATTTGTTTGGTTTAGAGTATTCGAATAATTATAAAATCCGTGATTTGTTCCCAACAAAATATTGTCTTTGTAAAAATCGAACGAAAAAACATTTCCTAAATGACCATTGTAATCATATAATAGTTGAGTTTTGTTTTTCAATTCTATTTTCGAAATACCTTTATCCGTTCCAAGCCAAGCATTTCCTTTAGAATCTATTCTTATATTTTGGATTGTATTACTGATTAACCCAGAGTTTTGATTGTAATTTTTGTAAGAATTAGTTTTTAAATCATATACATAAATCCCATTATTTGAAGTTCCAATGATTAATTTATCTTCTAATCGAATCATTTTTAACACTAAATAATTCTTTAGCATTTTATTGAATTCCACATTGAACTCTTGTAAACCAGCTGTTTTGTTGTACTTGAAAATTCCTTCTGTTAGTGTACCAACTAAATAATCATTATCATATTTTTCTATTCCATGAATGACAATTGATTTACCTTTTTCAATTTCAAATAACGGCTCAAAATGTCCATTATTAAATTCGAAAATACCTTTAGAAATAGTGGCTACTAACATTTTACCCTTCACCAAATAAACGTAAGAGGAAAGCGCAGGTAATTTGTATCGTTTAACTGTTTTACCATCAAATTGAAAAAGATAATTGAACGATTGAAAATAAATAGAACGATTATGATAAAATATTTTCCAGATTTCTTCTTGTTCTAACCCTTCAAAACTTTTGAATTTATCTGAAATTGAAATATAAACTTTCTTTCCTTCAATCGTTTTCCAATATCCAAAATTATTTAATGCACCTGAATACAATACATTATTCATTGTAAAAACAGAACGTATAATTGTTAAGCTATTTGGCGAATATTTTTCCCAAAAATTACCATCATATTCTAAGATATTTCGATTGTTCGCAAAATATACTTTTCCTTGCTTTTTATTTTCTGTAATATCCCAAATAGGCGATTCGCCCAAATATTCGCTTTTAGAGTAATTCGAAATAATTGGCGCAAACGATTGAGATTTGCTATAAGTGGAAACAAGTAAAAATAGAATAAATAAGCTTCTCATTGTGCAATAAAAAAGACCGTAAAAACGGTCCTTAAAAATAGATTATATTTCTGAATTATCTTATTTAAATTCTACATCAAAAACTTCTGCAAAATGTTTTTTTGTAAACGCTTTCACTTCGTTCATATCTACCTGATATCCAAGTTCTCTTTCCAATGAAGCAACAGCTTTATCGTGAATTCCGCATGGAACTATGTATTCAAAATAACGCAAATCTGTATTCACATTTAGTGCAAAACCATGCATTGTTACCCAACGTGAAGCCTTAACACCCATTGCACAAATTTTTCGAGCAAAAGGTCGACCAACATCCAACCAAACACCAGTTTCTCCTTGAGAACGCTCACCTTTTAGTCCATATTCGGCAATAGTTTTGATAATCACTTCTTCCAAATTGCGCATATACAAATGAATATCTGGCTTGAAATTATCCAAATCAATAATAGGATAACCAACTAATTGTTGCGGTCCATGATAGGTAATATCTCCACCACGATTGGTTTTCACAAAAGTTGCATTTATCTCGTTTAATTTATCACTCGAAGCCAACATATTTTCTAAATGTCCACTTTTTCCAAGTGTATAAACATGCGCATGTTCTACAAAAAGTAGATGATTTCTAGTATTTTTAAAATCTGAACTTCCCTCCTTATCTTGCGCTCTATTATATTGTTTTACAGCTATATTTTCTGCTAAAAGACTTTCTTGATAATCCCAAATCTCTTGGTAATCTCTGTTAATTCCTAAATCTTGGAATTCGACAATTTGTTTCATTTCACAATGTGTTTCGAATGTCAAATTTACGAAACTAAGAACTTAATAAGTAATTTTGACTGATTTATTCTTAACAGAAATAATATCGTTAAATGTAAAATTTAGTTTGATCGTTTTTTGATCAAAAGAAAGGTTAGCATCTTCATTTGTACTACTTACTATTTTTTTTTGGTGCATGAATGATCAATTGATAATTAAACATCTTATTGAACATCATATTATCCTCCATTCTCCTATCAAATTTACTTGTTAGGCTTTTAATTAATTTTTCATATTCATTTTTATTGAATACAATTTCAAAACTGTTCGTGTTTATATTTTTCTGATTATTTAAATAATTCGTGTTAAACGGATTATCAATCGCGATAAATAAATTAAACAAAAAATCATTCAATTCTTTACTTTCCTTATTTATCGAAGTTGGTTTCGAAATTAATACTGATGAATAAGTTAACTCATTAAAATCTACAAACACTTTGTGGTGTTTAAACTTCTCGAATGCTAACTTATTTTCCTCAAAATAATTGATTGCATTACTTCTTTTATCTTTCAAAAAATCTTCGTCATCTGTCATTATTTTGAATAGTGTTTCTATTGTTATACCTTTTTTCAAATCTTCGACAACTTGTTTTTTTTCATCCAAAAGCGCATTATAACCTGACTCATCTTGAATAAATGATTTTAGGTCGTTGCCATTTAAAGAATAATTATAATCAATTTTCCCATCCTCTTTTATGACATATTCTTCTTTTATTGTACACGATTGCAATCCTAAAACCATTAAACCAACTACTAATATTCTTTTCATTTAGCTAAATTTTGATTGTAAAAATACTCGAAATTATTTTTTATAATCTCACTAAAAATAATGGTTTTGAGCATACATTAACGATTGAATAAAAATCTTTATCTTTGGAATTCTAAGAAATCGGTAAACAAAATAATCAAATAAAAATGAAGAAATTATTCGTTAAAGGATCTATTTTAATGGCTTTGTTTGCAAACTTTAGTGTTTTTGCACAACAAGGTGGTGGAATGTGGATTCCAACAGAATTGAATGAAAAGGAAATGAAAGACATGGGATTGAAAATCTCATCAAAAGACATTTTCAGTACTGGAGATAAAAGTATCAACAATGCAGTTGCTCACTTTGGTGGCGGTTGTACATCCGAAGTTATTTCTCCAAATGGTTTATTATTAACTAATCATCACTGTGGTTATGGAGAAATCCAAGCACATTCGTCTTTAGAAAATGATTATTTAACAGATGGTTTTTGGGCAAAAGAGTTGAAAGACGAATTACCAAACGAAGGTTTAACAGCTACTTTTATTGTAGATATTAAAGATGTAACTACTGCAATTTTAGCTGGCGTTAACGATAATATGTCGGAGGAAGATCGTAACAAAATCATCAAGAAAAATATTGAAGATTTTAATGCAAAAACTAAGACAGAATCTTACCGTTCAGTATTTATCAAACCTTTTTACAAAGGAAATAAATATTACCAATTTACGACAGAAACATACAAAGATGTTCGTTTAGTTGGTGCGCCACCTTCTGCAATTGGAAAATATGGAAATGATACAGACAACTGGGTTTGGCCACGTCATACAGGAGATTTCTCGATGTTTAGAATTTATGCAGATAAAAACAACAAACCTGCAGATTATTCACCAAACAATGTTCCGTACAAACCAAAACATTTCTTACCTATTAATATTTCGGGAATTAACGAGAATGATTTCACGTTTGTATATGGTTTCCCAGGTACGACGGACGAATATTTACCAGCTTCTTCTATCCAGCAAATAAAAGATGTAATTGATCCTGCGCGTATCAATGTGCGTACAATTGCGTTATCTCATATCGATAAAAAAATGCGTGAAGACGATGCAACTCGTATCGCTTATGCATCTAAACAAGCGCGTATTTCGAATGCACATAAAAAATGGATTGGTGAAGTTTTAGGATTAAACCGTTCGAAAGCTGTAGAAAAACGTCAACAATACGAGCAAGAATTTATGAATCGTATTGCAAAAAATCCTAAATTAAAAGGTGAATATTCGAATATTATTTCAGATTTAAATCAAGTTAATAAAGCAAATCAAGATTATAATTTAGCGTACACAATGTATTCTGAAACATTTTTCTCAAATTCAGAAACATTCAGAATGGCGTTAACATTGAACAATATTTTGAATTCGGTTGGACAAAAAAATTACGCAGAAACAAAAGCTAAAGCGTTGAATACAGTTGCGTCTATGCACAAGGATTATAATCCAGAATTGGATAAAACAATTTCTTCTGATTTAGCAGATAATTATTTCAAAGTTGTTCCTCAAAATTTATTACCAACTACAACAGCTGCAAATATCAAAACAGCTTTAGGAAATTCGGTAATCAACGGAACGAAAAAAATTAATGGTCAATCTGTTTTAGGAAATATCAAAACTTTGGCTGAAAATGATGCTGAGTTTATCAAAGCCTTAAAAGAAGATGCCTTAATTGCTCAAATTCGTTTAATTTTAGATGCAAATCAAACGAAAGTAACGCCTACATATTTAGCGAATCAAGATAAAATCAACAAGTTGATGCGTACGTATATGAAAGCGCAAATGGATGTATTTACAGACAAGAAAATCTTCCCAGATGCAAATTCAACTTTACGTGTAACTTACGGAAAAGTTGATGGTTACCAACCTCGCGATGCGGTTTATTACGAACCTGTAACGCACATGGAAGGTGTAATGGAAAAATATATTCCGGGAGATTATGAGTATGATTTACCAAAACAAATGTTAAGTTTATACGATAAAAAAGATTACGGAAAATACGCCGATAAAAACGGAAAATTACCTGTAAACTTTATTGCAACAAACCATACAACTGGTGGTAATTCTGGTTCTCCTGCATTGAATGCAAAAGGAGAATTAATCGGATTGAATTTTGACCGTGTTTGGGAAGGAACAATGTCAGATTTAAATTATGATCCAGAGATTTGTCGTAATATTATGGTGGACTCTCGTTATATTTTGTGGGTAGTTGACAAGTATGCTAATGCGCAACGTTTGATTGATGAAATGACTATCGTTGACGAAAGCAAAAATGCAAAGAAAAAATAATATTTTTCACTATATTCTGAAAACCACGTTTTTATAACGTGGTTTTTTTATTGAAATAAACGTAAGATTCAAATAAAGTCTTAAGAAATAAAACTATATTTATACAACTTATCTAAAAAATTGTCAAAATAAAACACTCATAATTATGGAAGTCATAAGAAAATGGCCTTTTTATTTAAAACTAACTTGCACATTATTGTCAATCATTTGTTTAACATTTATTTCAATAATAGGTAAAGGAATTTTAGTTCCATTAATATTAGGCTTCTTAATTTCAATATTATTAGCACCCGTTTGTTCATTTTTCGAAAGATATTTACGCATTCCACGTGTTATTTCAAGTATCATTACCACCTTGCTTTTTGCAGCATTTATCTTAGGAATTTTCTATTTGATTGCTATACAAATGGCTGAAATAGCAAATGAATGGCCTACGTTTCAGAAACAAATCATAGAAGCTTTTATGAATTTGCAAGATTGGATTCACCATACCTTTGGTGTTAATTCGCATGCGCAAATGGAATATTTGACAAAGAATGTCAAAACCACTATCGAAACGAGTACAATTGTAATCGAAAAAGTAATTTCTATTGTTTCATCGATGGCTGTTACAGTTTTGTTCACTTTTTTATACATTGTATTCTTGTTGATTTATCGTCGTCATTTGGTAAAATTCTTATATTACGCATTCAATTCAAATACACACGACCAGGTTTATAATGTCATTACATCTATTCAAAAAATGGTTAAACAATATTTGATTGGCTTATTTTTACAAATGTTAGTCGTATCAATTTTATCCTTTATTGCATTTTCTATTCTTGGACTTAAGTACAAATTTGTTTTAGCTATTTTAACTGGCGTTCTAAATGTTGTTCCCTATGTAGGAATTGTTATTTCATTAATTATAACGCTAATAATCACATTTGCCACAATGTCAGCTTCAAAATTGTTCTTTGTTTTAATTGCATTTATTGCAATTCATGCAATTGATGGAAATGTGGTGATGCCAAAAATTGTAGGTTCTAAAGTAAAAATCAATTCTTTGATTGTGATTATTGGATTAGTAATTGGAGAAATGACGTGGGGAATTATGGGCATGCTATTATCGATTCCAATACTTGCGTTGATGAAAATTGTTTTTGATAATGTGACTGAATTAAAACCTTGGGGTTATCTTTTGGGTGATGAAGATTCTACAGAAATTGATGATGATTTAAATACATTTTTAGCCAAAAAGAAAGCTAAAAAATCAAAGAAAAAAACAAATAAGTTGGACGAGAATTTGGAGTAATCTGATTTCTATTTTACATAATTGGATTGCTGACTATTATTTTATCCATTAAAAAAGTCTATAACAAATTGTTATAGACTTTTTTTGTATTTATTATTATGAATCTAATTCTTCTTCAAATATTTTTTTTCTAAAAAATAATACAATTTCAAGAAAAGAATCGAGAAAAATATTCCGATTAGTTTTCCGAAAAATATATCTCCTGTGAAATGTACCCCGACATAAACTCTACTGTAAGCAACCATTAACGCCCAAACAAGTAAGACATAAAGTAACCATTTGTAATGGCGTCTTAGCAGTATTCCAATAAAAATTGCAATCGCCATATGATTAGATGCATGCGCCGAAGTAAAACCGTATTTACCTCTACCCTCGCAATCTATCGGGCGAAATAATCCTTGAATCGATTCGGTGTAACATGGGCGAAAACGTTGAAAAGAATTTTTCAAGATATTTGTAAATTGATCTGCACACGCTATCATCAGTGCAATACAAACTCCAGCCAATAAGGTTTTTTTCCAACCAAGTTTTACATAAAGTAAGATGAGAAAGATGACATACAACGGAATCCATGTTTTTTTATCGGTTACGAATAACCAAAACCAATCCCATTTTTCATTCCCTAAATTATTGAAATACAAAAATATTTGTACGTCCCAATCAAAATAATCTTGTATCATTACCTACTTACTGATCCGCCTAAACCTAATGCTTCGTCTACAGATTTTGGTTCTACAACAACCGCAGGTTCTTCCACAATTGGCTCAACCACATTTTCTATAACGGGTTCTGTTGTTTCTTGCACATCCAATTCCAAATCCTGTACAGGATCTACAGCTTTCATAGTTGGTGCATCATCTTTCAACGCTGCATTTACTGTATTGTCTTGATGAATAGCTTGATGCATTTCATCTACTGGATTACGAACTTCATCAAATGATTTCTGAAAATCTTCCATTGGATTAATTTTCGCAAAAGAATCTTTGACTTCGTTCATTGGATTTAACTCTTTTATGGTATTCTGAATCTCTTTTGTAGGATCAACATCCTGAACAGGATTCATAATCTCTTGCTTGATATCTTCAGATGCTTCTTTTAATTTGCGCACAGCAGTTCCCAAACCACGAGCAATTTCTGGAATTTTATC
This sequence comes from Empedobacter sp. UBA6305, assembly GCF_002440405.1. Classification (NCBI taxonomy): domain Bacteria; kingdom Pseudomonadati; phylum Bacteroidota; class Flavobacteriia; order Flavobacteriales; family Weeksellaceae; genus Empedobacter; species Empedobacter sp. UBA6305. The sequence goes on from NZ_DJTP01000023.1 coordinate 43,152, forward strand.
TGGTCCAAAAATCACTACAGCAACCACCATAATAATCACGACTTCCTGGAAGTCTAAAAACGCTGGGTATATTACTAAACTATTCACTAAACAAATGTATAAAATCTAAATTTAGTAGAAGAAAAAAAGCCATCAAATTTCTTTGATGGCTTTCTTAAAATTTATTTAAAATTTGAATCTTATTTATTCATTTGACCTTTTTTAGTAAAGTCATACAATAAAGGAGATGCAACGAAAATAGACGAGAATGTACCAATTACGATACCGATTAATTTCGCAAACATAAATCCTTTGATTGATTCTCCACCAAATGCAAAGATGATTAATACGATTAAGAACGTTGATAAAGACGTATTGATTGTACGTGATAATGTTTCTGATGTAGAAATATTAATAATATCGTACAAGTTGTGGTTTTTCTCAACTGTTAAATTCTCACGAATACGATCCAAGATAATAATCGAGTCATTCATCGAGTAACCAATTACCGTCAAAATCGCCGCGATAAATGCTTGGTCGATCTCCATGTTGAAAGGTAAAATTCCTTTGAATAAAGAGAAAACTCCTAATACAATAATCACGTCATGCGCTAATGCGATGATAGTTGATAATGAGAATTGCCAACGTTTGAACATCACGATTAAGTAGAAGAAAATTGCAACTAATGCTAAAGAAACCGCTATATAAGAAGCTCTTGTTGTATCATCGGCAATTGTAGGACCTACTTTTGCAGAAGACATTAAACCTATTGTAGCATTATCTTCAGAGAAATCTTTTTCAGACATATTTGCTGGTAGATAAGATTTAAGACCTGTATATAATTTGTCTTTGATCTCGTCATCTACATTTGTTCCGTCTTCGTCAGCTTTGTATGCTGTTGTAATTTTTACTTGATTTTGACCACCATACGTTTTCACCTGTGGCATCATTTTTTCGCCATCTAACACGAAAACATCACCCAAACTTTCAGAAATTTGTTGTGGATCTACGTGTTTATCAAAACGAACTGTATATGTACGTCCACCTTGGAATTCGATACCCATATCAAATCCTTTTGTGAAGATAGAGATTAAAGCAACTACTGTTAAAACAATTGAAATCGCATAAGAAATTTTTCTTGTTTTTAATAAGTCAACCTTAATATTTTGTAACCAGTGCGCTGTAAATGATGTATAGAAAGGAACAGATTTTCCTTTTGCTAAACGTCCTTCTACGAAATAACGTGTAATGAAAATCGCTGTAAATGTTGATGTAAAAATACCAATCATAAACGTTGTTGCGAAACCTACAACAGGACCTTTACCAAAGAAGAATAAAATTAATGCTGTGATAAATGATGTTGAGTTGGCATCGATAATTGCAGAGAAAGCCCCTTTCCATGAATAAGCGAAATCTACTGCTTGACGTAATGATTTTCCTTTTCTTAATTCTTCTTTTACACGTTCGTAAATCAAGATATTCGCATCCATTCCTGTTACCAATGTCAAGATAATCCCGGCAATACCTGGTAAAGATAATGTAGCTTTAAGTGATACTAAAAATCCTAATAAGAATAATAAGTTAACGATTAATGCAACGTTAGCATAAATACCTGCACGGCTGTAGTAGAACAACATCCAGATTAATACTAATGCAAATGCACAACCGAAAGCGATTAACGAACTGTTGATTGCTTCTTGTCCTAATGATGGACCAACAACCTCAGCAGAAACGATTTTAGATGAAGCTGGTAAAGAACCTGCTTGTAAAATGTTTGCTAAATCTTTTGCTTCGTCAATTGTAAAGTTTCCAGAAATAACAGAATTACCTCCTGTAATTTGATTACTGATGTTTGGCGCAGAATACACCATATTGTCTAATACAATTGCAACACCTTGACCTGGTTGTCCAGGACCTGCAGGTTTCAACTCGTCTGTAATACGAGACCACTCTTGTGCACCAACTTGGTTCATTTGCATTGTAACAACAGGCTCATTTGTAAGAGAACCAGGATTACGTTCACCAGCAGCAGAAACTACTTTATCTCCTTCAATTAATGGTTCTTGCGTTCCATTTTTACCTTTTAAGACATAAAACTCTAATAATTTAGGAGCAGATTTATCATTTGCTTGTTTACCTAAATTCATTGGCTTATTCGCCCAAGAGTATTTGTATCCTCTAATGTTTGCTGGTAATCCAGGTACAAAACCTTTGTCTTGCATCACACGGTTTACAACAGCAGTATCTTTTACATTCACAACAAAACTTGCGTTAGAACCAGCTGGTTGCATAACTTCTGCTAAAGTTTTGATTGTTTGTCCTTTCTCATTTTTCACATTATATTTTTCTGTATTAACACTAGAAAAATATTGTAAAACTGTAGGATCTTGACGAACAACTTGCCAAAACTCTAATTTTGCTGTAGATTGTAATAATTTTTTTACACGATCAGTGTCAGAAACACCTGGTAATTCTACCAAGATACGTCCATCACCTTTATCACCTAAACGTTGAATTACTGGCTCAACAACACCAAATTGATTAATACGAGAGCTAATTACATCATAAGCTGTTGCAACTTTAGCTTCGATATCTTTACGGATTACTTCTTTTACCTGATCATCAGAAGCATTGTACGCAATTTTATCCGCATTGTTTTTGTTTCCAAACAAATCTGCAGCTGCATATTTTGTTCCTCCTTTTATTTTATCAAATTCTTGAAAAAATAATTCGACATAAGGTACGTTACCGTTTGTTTTTTGAGCTTTATCTGTAGCGTCCAAAGCCGTTGCCAACATAGGGTTTTGACTTTTCGCTGATAAATTCTCGATTAAATCTCTTTCAGAAACTTGTAAAATTACGTTGATACCACCTTTCAAATCTAATCCTAAATTGATTTCATTGTTTTTGGCATACCCATAATCGTACTTAATAATTCCCAAATCAAGAGGATGCTGAGCCAAGCTATCTAAAATTCTTGGTTCGTCTTCTGGCTTACTCGCCAAGCGCGCCGCCTCATGCTCCACTTTAGTTGTGTACCAAGTATAACTTAGTTGTCTGATACACAAGAGACTTAAAATAATTGCAAATGCTGCAATGAGCCATCTTCCTCGCATAATGTTTAATTGATAAATAAATTTTGACGGACAAATATAATAGTCTTGAAAATACTTTCACAATTTTTTAAGAATAAATCGAAAATCGATGTCCGTATTTCGAAATTCTTTATTCAAAAAATTAGATTTCCTTTTGGTATTTGTAGATATAAATTGACGCTTTATTGGAGTCATCATCATTATCTTCGCACAAATACAAGGTATAATTCTTTCCAGATTCTTTATACAACGCTAAACCTTCGATTTTCTTATCATCCGAAATTTTTTGCCAACGCGTAACTTCCATCGCAGCCAAATCTAATTCGCCAATAATAGAACCTTTTATTTCTCCATTAAACTGAGTTGTACTTTTAGATTCCACAGTTGCAGTAAACAAAACTTTTCCATCTACCAAAATAGCATCAGAAAAAGTAGTCGTTTCATTGTTGATTTTAGGTAAAGTGATTGAAAAAAAGTCAATTGATTTTCCTCTCAAATCATTTATCTTGCCTCCCACTCTATAAATTCCGTTTATGCCAGCAGGACCATTTCCTCTGTTGAAAAAATATGTACAATGTCCATCTGTAATAATTCCTTCGATGTTAAGATCTTTTTTAGATAAATTTGAAACCTTTAAAAATTCATCCAAAAGAAAACTATAATTATCGTTATGTACCTCTTTAGTTTTGATGTTATATGAAATCAAATCGAAACGATTTTCCTTAGAACCCGAACCAAGAATATACAAATGATTGTCAAATTTTGTAATCGCTTCAAAATCTGGTTTATCTTTTTTGGTGATATGTTTTGATTTTACTTCTGGATTCAAATCAACTTTATCCACTTCTTTTTTCTTTTTATTGTAAACGTACAAATGTGCTTTATCATCGGAAATCGTGTAAACATGGTGTTTATCAACCACTAATCCAGATGCCGCTCCAAGCCCATTTATGACAATTAAAACCTTAAGAATGAAATTGTAAAACAACATAGATGTAAGATTTGTTTTTAAGAGGTTTCAAAAGTAATCAAAGAATATCAGAAACCTTGATAAATAACCATTTTTTTGAAAAAAAAGAACTTAAATTTGTAGCACTTAAAAGAAAATTGAGAGATGAAAAAAATTCTAAAAATTTACATTGACGCTTACAGCGGACTTTCGAAAGAATCTTGGATGTTAGCCATCGTAATGTTGTTGAACCGAATGGGTTCGATGGTTTTACCATTTTTAGGAATTTATATGATCTCCGAATTAGGATTTTCTTTAGAAAACTCGGGAATAGTTTTGAGTTGTTTTGGAGTTGGTTCTGTAATTGGTTCTTGGCTTGGAGGTTGGATAACAGATAAAATCGGAAACTTTAAAGTACAAGCCATCAGTTTATTTCTGAGTGCTCCGATGTTTTTGATTTTACCTTATTTTAAAACGGTAGAATCTTTTGCTGTTATTATGCTTGTTTTGAGTATTATTAGCGAAATGTTTCGTCCTGCAAACTCAGTTGCCATCACGCGTTATGCAAAGAAAGAAAATATCACTCGTGCTTTTTCGTTGAATAGAATGGCGGTTAATTTAGGTTTCTCAATTGGTCCATCAATGGGAGGTTTTTTATCTAATTATTCGTACGATTTATTATTCTATTGCAATGCAGGAGCTGCTTTGGTTGCAGGAATTGTATTCTTTGTCTTTTTCAATGGACGAAAAGAACGAAATGCTGCTACAGAAAATATTTCTGATAAAACAGTTGTCGAAAAAGAACGTAATGCATACACTGATACACCTTTCTTAGTATTCAATTTATTTTGTGTATTATTCTCTATTGCATTTTTCCAAATCCTAAATACACTTCCATTATTTTACAAAGATGTAGTTCATTTAACACAAACAGAGATTGGGTTATTAATGGGATTCAGTGGAATAATCATTGTTGTATTCGAAATGTTATTGATCCATTACACCGAAAAACGATTTTCAGTTACTCAACTTTTAGTTTTTGGTTCATTTGTCACAGCAATTAGTTATTTTATCTTCACATTTAGTCACACATTAGGTATGTTATATTTAGCAATTGGACTAATGTCTATTGGAGAAATGCTTGTTTTACCTTTGATGTCAACGGTAACAGCTTTTCGTTCGCAAAAAAATAACCGAGGAGCTTATATGGGATTGAACGGAATGACAGCTGCAATTGCCTTTATTGTTTCGCCATTTTTAGGAACTCACATTGCTACCGATTATGGTTTTAATATACTTTGGATAATCACCACAGTTATTTTAGTTATCGTAGCTATCGGATATCACTTTTTTACTAAGCCACTTTTACCAAAAAATATTTAAGATTTTCTTATCTTCGATAATTATAAGTTGAAATCACATGAAAGTATATACAAAAACAGGAGACAAAGGAACAACAGGTTTATATGGAGGAACACGTGTCTCTAAAAATAGTTTAAAGATTGATTCTTACGGAACTGTTGACGAATTAAATTCTTATTTAGGATTGGTTCGTTCATATGAAATTGATCCAGCATTAGAGGAAGAAATTATCATCATCCAAAAAGGATTATTTAATCTTGGTGCTGAATTAGCAACGCCAGTCGATAAATTATACTTGGCAAATGGTAAACCTCGTATTCCGAAAACCGTTACTGAAGAAGATATTGTTCAATTGGAAGAATGGATTGATGATTTGGAAGGACAATTAGAACAATTGACACATTTTATTCTTCCAGGTGGAAATCAAGCAGCTTCTCATGCACATGTTGCGCGTTGTATTTGTCGTCGTGCAGAACGCTTAACAGTTGGTTTAGCTGAAGAAGAAGAAATCCGCCCAGAATTACAAAAATACTTGAATCGTCTTTCTGATTATCTGTTCGTTTTAGGGCGAAAAATTGCCACAGACAATAATCACGAAGAAGTAAAATGGATTCCAGGTGAATAAAAAAGCGCTTTTATTTTTGAATGGCGAAGTTCCAACTATTCTGCCTGATACATCAAATTATGAAATGATTTTTTGTACAGATGGTGCATTTCGTTATTTACAAAAATTACATATAACGCCCGATGTTATTTCGGGCGATTTTGATTCTTTTGAAATCAGTCAGTTTCCTCCTGAAACAGAAGTTATTTCTACTCCAGATCAAAATGACACAGATTTTGCAAAAGCCTTACAAATCATTTTGGATAAAGGTTTTGAACAGGTTGATGTTTTTGGAGCAAGTGGTCGTCAACAAGATCATTTTATTGGAAATTTGAATGCGGCTTATCGTTTCAAAGATCAAATCAATATTTTATTTTACGATAATTATAGTCAATATTTTTTCGCAGAAAAAGAAACAAAGTTAGAAGGCTATTTTGGACGAACAATTTCGCTCCTACCCTTTCCTGAATGTAAAAACATTGTCACAAAAGGCTTGGAATATCCGTTGAATAACGAAGATTTGAACTTACTTTCTCGCATAGGAACTCGTAACAAAGCCAATGAAGATGTGGTTACAATTGATTATTCAGAAGGTAATTTAATCATCTTTATCATCGATCAAGAATTTCCTATTTTGATTGCTTAATTTCACTATTTTTAGTGAAACGCATCTTTAGTATTTTTTGTACATTTACTGAAAACCAAATTACTATGAATAAATTTTCAGTTATTGTTGCATCTATTTTAGCCGTTGGACTGATTGCTGCAACATGTATATTAGGGAACGCCTACAAATATAAATTCAGAAGTTCTGAATCGATCGATGTTACTGGAAATGCTTTGAAAGATTTTAATGCCGATTTAGTTAAATGGCGTGCAACTTTTAGTCGAAAAGATTATGATTTACGTGTTGCTTCGGATCAATTAAAAGCTGATCAAACGGTTGTCAAAAACTTTTTGATTTCGCAAGGAATCAATCCAAAAGAAATTGTTTTTGAAGCGGTAAATATTTCAAAAGATTTTCAGTACGGAACAGATGCAAACGGAAATTCGATAAGTCAATTTACAGGCTATAATCTTTCGCAAGATGCGACTATCGAGTCGAAAGAATTGGATAAAATAGAGAAAGCTTCGCGGGAAATATCAACTTTAATTAGTCAAGGTATCGAATTGAGTTCATCTAATCCAAATTATTATTATTCGAAATTAGAAGATTTGAAACTTGAGTTGATTGCGCAAGCTTCTGAAAATGCAAAACAACGTGCAGAAAATATTGCTACAAAATCTGGCACTAGTTTAGGAAAATTAAAACAAGCCGATTTGGGTATTTTTCAGATAACAGGTAAAAATGATAATGAAGAGTATTCTGCTGGTGGATCATTTAATACAACATCACGTCAGAAAACGGCTCAAATTACAGTGAGAGCAAGTTATAACTCAAATTAAAAAATAAAAAAAAGCTTCTTAATTTATAAGAAGCTTTTTTGTCTATTTAAATACTACTGCAAGTAATATCAAAGCGGATATTACAATAAGTACATCTACAATTTTAATTCTAAAATTACCAATTCCAAAACCTCTTTTTGTAGCATAATTTTTCTTTGATGACATTATAAATTCCAATTTCTAAAAGAAATACTAAAAGTGTGCCAATTATCTATCAAAATCTAATTTTTTATAAGTTGATGATAATTTAGAATCATAGGATTAAAACCATTTGACTAAAAATTTTAATTTCATGATCCTCAAATTCTTTCCCAATAGCATCAGATGTAGCAGTAATTAGTTCAGGTTAAAAAACATCCCTTTTTAAGTATTAATATATTAACAGTAAATATTTTTACATTTTAAAAAATTATCATATTAATTATAATTTTCCAACAACTTATTATGTTGTAAATTTGCCTTATGCTAAACAACGATACAATTTGTGCATTGGCAACTGCCAATGGAATGGGCGCTATAGCGGTTATTCGTATTTCTGGACCAGAATCAATTTCTAAAGTTGCTCAGATTTATCAATCAAAATTTAATTCAACTAAATCTTTGAATGACGCTTCTTCTCATACCATACATTTGGGTTATGTGATGGATGGAGATACCATTGTTGACGAAGCATTATTCTCAATATTTAAAAATCCTCATTCATATACAGGTGAAGATGTCGTAGAAATTTCGACACATGGATCGATTTATATTCAGCAAAAAGTTTTAGAACTTTTAAATAAAATAGGCATTCGAAATGCCAATCCAGGTGAATATACTTTCAGAGCCTTTTGGAATGGTAAAATGGATTTAACACAAGCAGAAGCTGTTGCTGATCTTATTTCTTCGGATTCTAAGGCTTCGCACGAAATTGCTATCAAACAAATGCGTGGAGGATTCTCTAATCAAATCAAAGATTTAAGAGAACAAATGATCAATTTTGCAGCTTTGATGGAATTAGAATTGGATTTTTCTGAAGAAGATGTTGAATTTGCAGATCGTACACAATTTTATGATTTATTGAATAAATTACAATCCATCTTAAAACGTTTAGCTGATTCTTTTGCTTTTGGAAATGTTATCAAAAATGGAGTACCAGTAGCTATTGTTGGTGCGCCAAATGCAGGGAAATCTACTTTATTAAATGCATTATTAAACGAAGAACGTGCTATTGTTTCGGATATTGAAGGAACAACTCGTGATACCATTGAAGAAACCATTTATATTGATGGTGTTGGGTTCCGTTTTATTGATACAGCTGGAATTCGAGAAGCTGGCGATACGATAGAACGGATTGGAATTGAAAAAACATTCGAAAAAATAGACAATGCTTCTATTATCATCTATTTGTATGATGCCAATATAACTGCTGATAATCAAATTGCGAATCAGTTAGATGATTTGCAACGTAGAGGAAAAATCTTGTTTAATGTTGCCAATAAAATTGATGTAAACAATAACGAATCAGCTATTTCTGATGCTATCAAACAAGAGTTTAAAGATGTTGTTCATTTAGAAATTTCAGCTAAAGATCAATTTAATATTGATGCATTGAAAGAAAATCTGATTCATCAAATCAAATTAAAAGGAACAAATCAGGATGACACAATCGTTACGAACTCTCGTCACTTAGAAGCATTACAAAACACACTTTCTCAAATTGGAAAGATCAAACAAGGAATGGACATGGGACTTCCTGGGGATTTGTTAGCAATGGATATCCGTGAAGCTTTAACATATTTGGGACATATTACAGGTGAAATAGATGTGGATCAAGATATATTAGGGACGATATTTGGCAAGTTTTGCATCGGGAAATAATACTTATTAAAAATTATGTTATATAGAAAAAGGTTTTCAATAAAATTGAGAACCTTTTTCATTTTTGGTTTTACGATTTCATCTTAAAAGCAATCAAAAATTCGTCAAAAGTTAGGAAGTCTTTTTTCTCTTTACCGATTATCTGCTTTGCTCTATTGAGTAAGCGTAGACTTTGCCTATACCCCTTTCCCGTAATAATTGATACATCTTTCGGATAAATCACCATTCTTTGTAATTCGTTATTTTTCATTTCTGTAATAATTAGCATTACCTCAATGAAACTTAAATGAATGTTGTTAAAATTTACATCAATAAAATAAGATTTCCAAATCACACTTGTAATCAAATGCTTAGTCTTCGTCGTAAGGGTTGTTTTTCTTATGCAGTAAATATGATGTTCCATAACTGCATATTGCTCCTACTATTCCCATACAAATCGTATAAACAAGTTGTTCCCACTGAATGGTCGCTACCAAACTTGTCATTGTTCCTCCTATCGTTCCAACAATTAACGATGTATTACTATTATTCATCATCATTACTTTGGTTTTTGTCGTTTACCGTCAATTGACTGACAGCTGATATTACTCCTCCTGCTACGGTCAAATAACCTCCTATGGTCACTAATGTTGCTGGTAATGCTATAGGAGCAGCAATTAATACACCTCCAATTGCAGCTAAGGTTAATCCTATATTTCGTAGTTGTTGGAATAATTTAGGTGTAGGTGCTGTAAAGCGATTAATAATTGTCATGTTGTTTACTTTTAATCCTTAAACTTACTTTTTGATCACGATCAAGTTTATCATTTACTAGAGTTTTAAGTTTTGTAAATGCTTTTCTTGATAACTCTCCTCTCCCTTCACCTGTTAATATGGTTACTGGAGCTATACATCCTTGTAATTCAGTTTTTGCATGATTGGCAGGATGAATCAAAATCAATGAACGATTGGGTACATTTGTAATCAGAAAATGTTGACCAAATTTTGGTGAGCTTCTCTTTTGGATTGCATAACATCCTTCTGGTATACATGAATTGCGGGGTTCGTTCTCCTTCCATGGTAACTCGATCGTATAACAAATAAACTTATCGTTGATGAATAAGCTACCATTTGTACCATTCGGATAATACATTCGTTCTACTACAATTGTCATCATGGTAAATTGATTTCGATTAAATGTGCTGCATTAAAACTTCCATTTTTTAATGGATACAAAACGGTATTCACCTCTTGGTAGAATTCGATTCCAATTGCTAAAGCGATTGTATGCTCTGAATTTGGAGAAAGATTGTTCAACAATTCTACATCATTCACTTCAACCTCATCGTATGGATAATAATCGGTATACGATGTTTTGGTAATGTATTCGTTCTTCACAAAATCAATTTCTGTAGAAGCTGCTACAAATCGGTAATTGGTAGCTCCTTGTGGTGCTATTATCACATCTAAGGGTTTGTATGCTTCTAATGTAAATTTTGTTTCACCAGAAGTACGTTCTATATCTACTTGTACAGGAATTAAGACCGTTTTTAACCATGATGCCCCTGCATTAAAATCAAAGCCTTTCATCAGTAATTGATTTCCTTTGTGTACATTTCTTTGTCCACGAGCATTTGTAGTATCTTCTTTTAGGATACCATGCATTACTTTTGTGAGACGACTTGATAATTTGCTGTCTTTTGCATTTTTTATGATCGCATTGAATGCGTTTCGTAGTGTTTTTCCAGCAGTACCTGCATTCTTAAATTCTTGCATATTTTCTCTGGTACGCTGAAATCGCGGATCACTCATTATGGTATTACGGTCTATAGAACTTTTTTCTCTTACCATATAACCATCTTTTGATTTGTAGAAGTTTAAATCTCCGATTGAACCTCTAAGTTTTAAAAAGCCTTTTTGCTTTGCCATTTTTTTAAATTTTTAATTAAACATTGATCTCCATTGCGCAATGGTTTTGTAAAGTTGCAACAGCAATATGTTTAAAGCAATAGCTAAGTCCTTTTTAATGCCTGTATGTCAATAAATTACATTAATAAGCCATTATATACTCTCTATATTTTTTTGCTTTTGAATTTTAATAAAATCTAAAGGTCTTAAACCTGTTTCACTGTAAAATACATTTGAAAATTGTCTGGGATTCATATAACCTGCTATTTCTCCTAATGCCCCTACACTATAATTAAGGTATTGTGGCTGTTCTTGTAATAAATCAGTAATAAATTTTATTCTCAACCGATTGATGTACGATGAAAAATTAATTCCTTTGTACTGATTGACACATTTTGATAAATAAGTGGTATTCGTTGAAAATGATTTTGCCAAACTTACTACTGTTATATTAGGGTTTAAAAATTCTCTGTCCCGCTCAAATTCTTCAAATTTTAATAGTAAACTTTCAAATGCTTCTTTATTCAAATCCTCTTCATCTTTAATCGATATTCTCCGTTCTGTGTAACTTGATTGAGCAGATTCTTCAATAAACAGATTGTACTTTTCGATTAAATGTTTATTTTTATTTCTAGTTTTTACAATTCCTACGATCAATACTATTATTCCAGTAAAACACGCTGCCAATACGTAATATAATTTTTGAGACTTATTCAATATTTTTTCCTTTAATTTGAGCAATTGCACTGTGTCATATTCTTTGTATACAACTTGACTCATTTCTGCATCTAGCTTATAATTTAACTCATCCATTTTTAATAATTGATTGATTACATATAGTTGTCTGTTCGTATCAGAAGCTACCAATGTTTCCTCTAAAATGTTTTCGTATATCGGTCTATATTTAATTTCTAAGAAGTTGTATTCATTGAAAATACTATCTATTTTGTTAAAATATATTATTTTATGTTGTTGATTATTCAATTTATCAAATGCCTTTGCTTTGTAGTAATAAATTTTGGTTAGTGTATTAAAATCATTCGTTTTTATTAAAATATCTTCTTTAGTTGATAATAATTGAATAGACGTCACAAATTGATCATTTAAAAACTCATCAATTGCTTTATTTATCGTAAAGTATCTATGGAAAAATTCGTTATTTTCAAGTTTGCTTTTATTTAATCCTAATTGATTCAATTCTTTCGCTTTTGCTTTGTTACCAACTTCTTGATGGAGAGATGCTAATTGATATATTGTATTTAATAAATAGGCTTGGTAATCTTTGTTCTCTGGTTTTGATTGAAAAAAGTTTTTACATTTCAGCAACAATTCTTCTGCTTGGTTACATTGATTTAATTTGATTTTTATCATTGCCATATTAAATGTTACTTTATGTAATAAATATTGGTCTTTTGAATATTTTAACTCCTGATCTGCATATAAATAATTTTGTAACGCCTCTCTATAATCTTTTGCTTTGTAATAGGCTAGCCCTTTTGATAATAAAGCTGTTGCTATTAAATCTTTGTTTTTTAATTTCCGGGCAGTAATTATCGCACTATCTGCATATTCTATTTGAGTATTTAAATGACTTGAAAAAAAGATTCCTTCTTTATAAGCATAAAATAAATTTAGCTTATCCTTTTCTTTTTTAGCATTTCTTATATACGCTTGCACATAGATCATCGCATTTGGATGATGCTTTTCATGTACTAATTCATCCAATTTTTCTATTAGATAGGCATTATCTTTTGAGGCTAAGGAATCAACTTGATTAGCCATTGTTATAAGCGGAAGTAGAAAGAGTATGTATGTGTACACTACAACTCTTTTCATGGTATAGATCTATTGATTACTACTAAAATACTTTATTTTATATCGTAAATCGTTTATTAAGTACTTAATCGTTTAAAAGTGTATAATTTATAAATTATACATTCTTTTTATAAAATGTACTTGTTGTAATCTTTATTGTTCTATAAATATCTCTAGTTTTGAATGTCTTTGAACAAATAAGTCTAATCGATTACTTCAAAGAAACTTAAATGATGAATAAAAAAGAGAAGTTTTACTTCTCTTTTTTATTACCTCAACTTTATTGCCACTCTACTGCCACTATGTTGCCTTCATCTTGCCTTCATCTTGCCTTGATGTTGGGAGTATGTGGTAATGTGGTAATGTG
>NZ_DJTP01000031.1:0-24194 GCF_002440405.1 Empedobacter sp. UBA6305
TACTACTCGTCTTTCGTATTGCGGTTGCAAATATACGCCTGCATTATTCGTTTTTCCAAACCAATTTTACTTTTATTTTACATTCTTTCCTTAAGTCGCTGGTACAATGGAAAATATTTTTTGTTTTTTTTAGATATGAGAAGTGAGATACGAGGTTTTTGACGAGAAAAACCCGTTTTTAACGCAGAAAATGATTAGACGTTTTGCTTTTCTTACCAAAAAGAAAAGAAAAACGGATACTTTATAGTTAACTACTCGGGAGATTGTCGCAAAGCGAGAATGGATTATTCAATATAGTTAATATATAATAGATGCAATGTTGAAACAAGTTTAGTATGACATCATAATTAAGTTTCTATAAAGAAGCTCTTTTATAAAATAGGAGTGACAGAACTAAAAAAGGAGAACTTCATGTTCTCCTTTTTTAGTTGATAGTAATTATTGTTATCGTTGTTATGCTAATCAATCTTTTATTTATACTCTAGAATTAAATAACCCCAGCTACAACAAAAGTGCTACCCCCAACGTAAATCATGTCATTTTCTGTTGCATTTAATTTTGCAGCAATTAATGCCTTTTCTACTGTATCAAAAAAGTGTTTATCGGTAATATCTTCTGGAATTATTTTATACAAGTCGTCAATATCATATTTTCGAGGAACATCTGGTTGACAGAAATAATAGGTTGCTTTTTTTGGAAAAAAATTTAAAATAGATAAAACATCTTTATCATTCACAAATCCTAAAACCAAATGCAATTGATTATAAGCTTGCTCATTTATTTGTTTTGAAACTTCTGCTAAACCATGTGGATTATGCGCAGTATCAGCAACAATTAATGGATGTTGTCCTAAAATATCCCAACGTCCACGCAAATTTGTATTCTTTACAACATTCAATAAGCCATTCGCAATATTTTCAGGGGAGATCGCCCAATTTTGTTTTTGCAATTGCTCAATAGCGGTTAAAACAGTACGTTTATTTTTAATTTGATAAGATCCTTTCAAATCTGAAGGCAAATCTTGAAAATGTTTTTCTTCTGCAAAAATGATTTCTGCATTTCTATCTTTCGCTACTTGTTCAAAAACTGATTTTGTCTCTGCTGTTGTTTCACCAATTACAATCGCTGTGTTTGGTTTTATGATACCAGCTTTTTCAAAAGCAATTTTATCCAACGTATCACCCAAAAATTGTGTATGATCCAAACCTATATTCGTAATAACAGAAAGTTCTGGTAAAATAATATTCGTGGAATCTAATCGTCCGCCCAAACCTGTTTCTATAATCGCGATATCTACTTTTTGTTGTGCAAAATATTCAAAAGCCATCGCAATTGCAATTTCGAAAAAAGACGCTTTTTGATCTATAATTTTTTGTTCGTGCTTATTTACAAAATCAATCACAAATTCTTCATCAGCCATTGCTCCATTTACACGAATTCGTTCGCGAAAATCTTTGAGATGTGGAGAAGTTGTTAAACCTGTTTTGTACCCCGCTTCCTGAAAAATAGAAGCCAACATATGAGACGTACTTCCTTTACCATTTGTTCCTGCAATATGAACAGTTTTAAATTTAGTTTGAGGATTTCCCATATATTCGCATAAAGCTGTAATATTTGTTAAATCTGCTTTCATTGCTGATGCTCCAACACGTTGAAACATTGGTAAATTTGTAAACAACCAATCGATTGTTTCTTGATACGTTCTCATTTATTCAAAAATTTTACACGAAGTTACGGAATCATCTTCAAAAAAAAATCGAATTTCTCCGAAGAAAAATTCGATTCCATTATTTATGTATTGGCTATTCTTAATCTGAATAATCTTGTTTTGTTGTTAATAATATTTTTAAAACAATAAATCCAACGATAGCAGCTGTTAACGAAGCAACTAAAATCATTAACTTTGCTTCATTTATATAGCTTGGATCTTTGAAAGCTAACATCGAAACAAAAATGGACATTGTAAATCCAATTCCTCCTAAAATTCCGACACCAAAAACTCGTTTGAAATTGACCGCCGTAGGTAATTCACATAGACCAAATTTTACTGCAATCCAAGTGAATAATGTAATTCCGACTGGTTTTCCTACAACTAGTCCTAAGAAAATTCCCGAAGCTAATGGAATACTAAAATGCGCTAATCCTCCACCATCAATCGTAATTGCTGTATTTGCTAAGGCAAACAAAGGCAAAATAATAAATGCGACTGGTAAATGTAAAGCGTGTTCCATTTTAGCTGATAAAGATTTCGAGTCAATTTTATCGAAAGGAATTGTAAATGCAACCAAAACCCCTGCAATTG
Source organism: Empedobacter sp. UBA6305 (assembly GCF_002440405.1). Classification (NCBI taxonomy): domain Bacteria; kingdom Pseudomonadati; phylum Bacteroidota; class Flavobacteriia; order Flavobacteriales; family Weeksellaceae; genus Empedobacter; species Empedobacter sp. UBA6305. The sequence goes on from NZ_DJTP01000031.1 coordinate 2,303, forward strand.
TAGCATGAATACCCGAATGTAACATAAACCACCATACAGCAATCCCTCCAATAATATAAGGAATCATTGATTTTACTTTTAATTTATTTAAAGCGAAAAGACCTAATAAAATGGCAATTGCAATTCCGAATTGTGTAAAATCTAAAGGTAATTCTGGATTTGGATAAAACAATGCAATCACGACAATTGCTCCTAAATCATCAATTACAGCTAAAGCCGTTAAAAATACCTTAAGCGACATTGGCACACGTTTCCCAAGCATTGTAATAATTGCCACAGCAAACGCAATATCAGTCGCCATAGGAATTCCAAAACCATGTATGGTATCCGTTCCTTTGTTTGTTAAAAAGAATATAAATGCCGGAACTAACATTCCTCCCAAAGCTGCAAAAACAGGTAAAATTGCTTTTTTTGTATTAGACAATTCTCCTATAAAAATTTCGCGTTTGAGTTCTAAACCAATTAAGAAAAAGAAAATCGCCATTAAACCATCATTGATCCAATGCGCAAAAGAATGCCCAAACATATCTGTCATCCAAATAGAATCATAGGATTCTGCAATTGGAGAATTGGCTAAAATTAAAGATAAAGCTGTACAAAAAATAAGGACAATACCGCCCGAAGTTTGGCTATGAAAAAATTGGTTAAAAAGTTTAGAAACAATCATTTTATTTTTTTTAATTTGGTAAAAATAATGAACTCGTTTTTAACCGCCTAATCTAAACGAAACAATAAGACCTAAATTATCATTTATATAATCTTTAAAATACTTTTTTGATACCAATTGCTAAAATTAAACATCTTTTCGATGATAAAAACAAATATGAAAGGTAAAATCAGCAAGAAATAATTATGAGATTGAATGATAAAAAAACTACAAAACACTAAAAATCTAATATGTTCTAAATACGGTACCCATCTTTTTTGTTCTAATTGTGCACCAATATTTATTAATGTAATCAAGACAAATACAACGAAGAAACCTTTGGTTAAATTATCAAATTGATCAAAGTAATATGTTAGAATACTCATCGCAAAAAACGATAAAATCAATTGTAAATTAATATAACCTTTGTATTTGAAATGATAACTATTCACTTTATTCTTAGACATCCATTTCTTTTCAATAATTGGTCTTATTTCCTGATCCATAACCGCTGGACTACCAAAATATATTGTCAATTTTTCTTTAATAGATGATTTTCTTCGAGCAGCCTCGTACAACTCTAAATAATAATGAAAATGTTGCCACAAAAAACTGTAACTATTGATAGGATGAGTTAATCCATATTTGGGTTTTTCTTCTTCTTTCTGAAAAGTACCAAATAATTTGTCCCAAAAAACAAATACATCTCCATAATTTTTGTCCAAATATTTTTCGTCAGAAGCATGATGAACACCATGAAGAGAAGGCGTTATAAAAATATATTCGAGCCATTTTTGTTTCTCCAAAATCTGCGTATGTGTAAAAAAAGAATACACGCCATGAACCACCAAAATCGTCATTACTAAATTTGGATGAAAACCAATAAAAGGCAAAATACACCAGAATACATTGCGAACAATTGCTTGTAAAGTCGTTATACGTGCCGCAACCGTGAAATTAAATTCTTCGGATTGATGATGCACAATATGGGCTCCCCAAAAAATATTGACTTCATGTCCCAAACGATGATACCAATACCAGACAAAATCTGTCGCTAGAAGCATCACAACCCAAATCCACCAAGCATTTGAAATATCTAATAGACGATAACTTTCGTAAATCCAAACATACAAATTGTAAAAACTTGCCGTAATAAAAAGATTCAATAATCGTTCTGCAATTCCTATTGAAATATTAGAAACTGAACTTTCATATTTATAGATATTCTTTAATTTCTTCTTTTTAACAACTACATATTCAAGCCATAAAAAAAGAAAAAAAGCTGGTAAAGCAAAAGCTAAATACTCGGGATGATTCATTTTTAAGCACTTAAAAATTGATTAATATGTTGATTAAAAAGTATCGGCTGCTCCATCATCGGCACATGACCACAATGATCGATATAAGCTAATTTTGCATTAGGTAAATGTGCAAAAAACTCTTCAGCAACATCTGGCGGTGTCACAATATCTTGTTTTCCCCAAACTAACAAAACTGGCTGATCTATTTTATGTAAAAGATGTTTCAAATTTTGTCGCTTTGCATCTCGCGAAATCGAAATTATAGACAAAGCTTTTGTAGGCGTATTAGCGGTCGAAAAAACATCATCTACCAATTCTTTTGTAACAACATTTTTTGTTTCAAAAACTTCTTCTACCTTATTTTTGATATACTCATAATCTCGCACACGTACAAAAGAAGCTTGTAAATTGTTTTCATATAAACCAGAACTTCCTGCTAAAATCAATTTATCAACCAAATTTGGATGCGCCAACGCATATAACAACGCAACATGCCCGCCCAAAGAATTTCCGATTAATATTGGATTTTCAATTTTATTAGATTGAATATAATTTTCTAGAAATTGAACTAAATTTTGAAGTGAATTTCTTTTGAAATGTGTAGAAAATAAAGGAAATGTTGGCGTATAAACATTATAATTTATTTCAAGATTCTTGATAACATTCCCCCAATTACTAAGGCTTCCAAATAAGCCATGAAGTAAAATAACATCTTTATTTTTCGAATATTTCATATCGCATTTATTCTTGGTTATCGAACAAATGTAAATAAAATATTTTTAAACTCTATTAATTATATAGATTTTATAGATTATATATAATTCCAGACGAATGGTCTTTGCTCGCTCCTGTTACAGATGCCAAACAATTTATTTCGTTATGAACACGTCGATATCCAAGGAATGCAAAAATTAAAGCTTCTTTAAAATCAATTAAATTATCAGTTGGAATGATGATTTCAACAGTTGATAATTCTCGTAAACGATTGATAAAAAATGAATTTCGAACTCCTCCTCCAGTTATCAACACATTGTTGATATCGTATAAAGCAAAGGTATTTTTAATTTGAATTACGAAATGCTCCACACAACTTCTCAGTTTATCTTCGGTAGGAATATCGTACTTATCAACAATTGTTAAAAACTCATTCGTTACCCATTCAAAACCTAATGATTTTGGGAAAGGTTGATGATAAAAATTCAGAAGGTTCAATTCTCCAACTAATGTAGTATTAATATATCCTTGTTCTGCTAATTCTCCATTTTTATCATATTCAAACCCGAGTTGTTTGGCATAATGATTCAAAACAATATTAATCGGACAAATATCAAACGCAATTCGTTTTCCATTTCTATTCATCGAAATATTCGAAAAACCTCCAAGGTTTAAACATGCATCATAGTTAGAAAATAATAATTCGTCTCCAATCGGAACCAAAGGGGCTCCTTGTCCTCCTAAAATAACGTCTTGTGTTCTGAAATCACACACCACTTTTTGTTGACAACGCGACGCTATTGCTGCACCGTTTCCTATTTGCAAAGTGAATGATTTCTGCGGTTGATGAAAAATAGTTTGCCCGTGAGATGCAACAAAATCTACTTTTCTAATCTTATTTTTATGAATAAATTCTTTTACTTGTTCTCCAAGAAAATAACCAAACTCTACATCCAATTGACATAAATCCATAGCCGAATATTGAAAAGCTTCTGTTAGTTTTGTTCGCCAATCGGATGAATAATCTATAGTTTCAGCATGTAAAATTTCGAAAAGTTGGTTATCATCAAATCGGACATAGCAAATATCCAAACCATCTAACGAAGTTCCAGACATCAAACCAATGCAAAAAGTAGGGTTTTTCATGCTGTAAATTTAATGAGAGAAATTGATAGTTTATTGGTTTAGAAATTAGAAATTTTAAAAAACTAAGAAACTATCTTTCATTTTTTCCTTGATGAAAATAGTAAATTTTCTATTCTTATTTGGATGCGATACTGAAACAAGTTCAGCAAGACAAGATGATTATGGTTAAAGAATACAGAAATTTAGAAAATTTAACCTATATCATAAACTCAAAACTTAGTACTTATTACTCATAACTCAAGATGCGTTAGGGATAGTAGTGGAAATCCTTTGCGTGGAACGAAGCGATAGCGGAGTTGCAAAGCAAAGATTGCAACGGATAGCCCGCCCGAAGGGAACGCCCAAATCAGAAAACAAATTGTTTTGCTAATTCTTAGGTTATTGCGAATATATCAGTTAGAAATTCTGATGATAAAAGCTTATATTTGAAACACAATTAATACAAACAAAACATGGCACAAGATGTAATCTTCGATTTAATTGAAGAAGAAAAAGAAAGACAACTGAATGGAATTGAATTAATCGCGTCAGAAAACTTTGTTTCGGACAACGTAATGCGCGCGATGGGTTCTGTTTTAACAAATAAATATGCAGAAGGTTATCCTGGAAAGCGCTACTACGGTGGTTGCGAAGTTGTAGACGAAGTAGAAACTATTGCAATTGATCGTTTGAAAGCGTTGTTTAATGCAGAATATGCAAACGTGCAACCTCACTCAGGTTCTCAGGCGAATGCGGCTGTTTACTTAGCGTGTTTGAAACCCGGAGACAAGATCTTAGGATTCGATTTATCGCACGGAGGTCACTTAACTCACGGTTCTCCTGTTAATTTTTCTGGGTTAACTTACCAAACTTCTTTCTATGGAGTAGATAAAGAGACAGGGAGAATTGACTACGAAGCTATGGCAGAAACTGCTCGTAAAGAGAAGCCTCAAATGATAATTTGTGGTGCTTCGGCTTACTCAAGAGATATAGATTATGCTAAATTTCGTGAGGTAGCTGATGAAGTTGGCGCTTTGTTATTGGCTGATATCTCACATCCTGCTGGGTTAATTGCCCGCGGAATCTTAAATGATCCTATGCCTCATTGTCATATCGTAACGACGACAACTCATAAGACTTTACGTGGTCCTCGTGGTGGAGTTATTATGATGGGGAAAGATTTTGAGAACCCTTGGGGAGCAAAAACTCCTAAAGGTGAAGTGAAAATGATGTCTCAAATCTTGAACGGAGCAGTGTTCCCTGGTACACAAGGTGGACCTTTGGAGCATGTAATTGCATCTAAAGCGGTTGCTTTTGAAGAGGCTTTATCTGACGGTTATATGGACTATATTGTACAAGTTGTGAAGAATGCAAAAGCATTGGCTGCGGCATTAGTTGCAAAAGGATACGACATTGTTTCTGGAGGTACAGATAATCACTGTATGTTAATCGATTTACGTAACAAAGGTATTTCTGGTAAACAAGCAGAAAACGCTTTAGTTTTAGCAGAAATCACTTGTAATAAAAACATGGTTCCTTTCGATGATAAATCTCCTTTCGTTACATCGGGGATTCGTTTGGGTACGGCAGCTGTAACAACTCGTGGGTTGGTTGAAGCAGATATGCAAACTGTTGCTGACTTGATTGACGAGGTATTAATGAACATTGATAACGAAGAAATCATTGATGGAGTTGCAGATCGTGTAAACGAGTTTATGTCTTCTCGCCCATTATTTCAAATGAAATAAATAGAAACATAGTTTCGATTATAACAATAGAAAAGTCCTGAGCATTGCTTAGGACTTTTTGTTTGATGTAAAACGTCGGGACGTTTTGATGAAAACCTCCTTAGCTTTTAGATAAAATCACTTGACGTTTTTATTGAAATGTCTTGAGGAAATAATTTATTCCTTTTTAATTTACAACAAGATTAAACTAATAGGAATTCTAATTAGATAAGTAATTATCTAAATTGTTATACTGAGTGAAGCGATAGAGAAGCTGAAATATCTGTAATCAATATTTATTGAATGACTATTAAACAATAATAGTTTTAATTATTTTATTTTGAATGATAAATATAATTGTTGGAATTTATTAAAAGTTTTATGACTTGTTTATAATCTAAAATAAACATCATAAAAAAAGCAACTTCGAGATGAAGTTGCTTTTCTATTTAAAATAAGATAAGTCTTTGTTTTTACGCATTCAATGCTTCTGCACCACCAACGATTTCTAAGATCTCGTTTGTAATAGCAGCTTGACGAGCTTTGTTGTATTGAATTTTCAATCCTTTTTGTAACTCGCTTGCGTTGTCTGTTGCTTTATGCATTGCAGTCATACGCGCACCGTGCTCAGAAGCGTTAGCATCTAATACGGCTTTGAATAATTGCGTTTTCAACGTTTGAGGGATTAAGTCTCTTAAAATTTCTTCTTTCGAAGGGTTGAAGATATAATCTAACTCTGCTGAATTGTTTGCTTCTTCTTCAGTTTTCTCTAAAACGACTGGTAAAAATTGTTCGTCTTGTACAATTTGAACAGCTGCATTTTGAAATTGATTGTAGATAATTCTGATTTGATCAAAGTCACCTACAGTAAATTTCTCTACTAAATCGTCTGCAATTTCAGCCACATCTGCAAAATTTAAATTATCCCAAATGCTTGATGCATTTTTATAGATAGTTTGTGTTTTACTAAAAGTATCATTAGCTTTTTTACCAATTGCTAAAATCTCTACGTGTTTACTTGCTAATTCGCCAGCTAATAACGCATTTACTTTTTTGATGATGCTTGAGTTGTATCCTCCACATAAACCTCTATTCGAGTTAATAACGACTAAAAGTACTTTATTAACTTCGCGCTCTTCTGTTAATGCACCTCCTACTTCAGCTTCTAAAGTAGAACTTACATTTTGTAAAAGTTCACGTAATTTATCTGCATAAGGACGTAACTGTACGATAGAATCTGTAGCACGTTTTAGTTTTGCAGCAGAAACTAATTTCATAGCACTTGTAATCTGCATTGTAGAACCTACAGAAGTAATACGGTTACGTATATCTTTTAAATTTGGCATAATTCTATTTGAGATGAAGGATTAAAAGGAACTTAGAGATTCAGAAACCTCTAAGTTTCATTTATATTTTATTAGTATTTAGAAGTAGTTTCTGTGATAACTTTCTTCAATACATCCATAATTTCATCAGTCCATTTACCTAAACGGATAGATGTTAAAGTGTCTGCATATTTGTTGCGCATTAACTCAACAAAGTCACCTTGCCACTCTTTCACTTGGTTAACTGGAACGTTTTTCAACATACCATTAGTACCCGCATAAATAACTGCTACTTGTTCTTCAACTGGAATTGGAGCGTTAACACCTTGTTTTAATAACTCAACGTTACGTTCACCTTTACCAATTACGTTCATTGTAGCTGCATCTAAATCAGAACCAAATTTTGCGAAAGCTTCTAACTCACGATATTGTGCTTGGTCTAATTTTAATGTACCAGATACTTTTTTCATTGGTTTTGTTTGTGCAGAACCACCAACACGAGATACAGAGATACCTACGTTGATCGCTGGACGAACACCTGAGTTGAATAAATCAGACTCTAAGAAGATTTGTCCATCTGTAATCGAAATTACATTTGTTGGGATATATGCAGAAACATCACCAGCTTGAGTTTCGATAATTGGTAAAGCAGTTAAAGAACCACCACCTTTTACGATACCTTTCATAGATTCTGGTAAATCATTCATTTGAGATGCGATTGCATCATCTTTGATTACTTTTGCAGCACGCTCTAATAAACGAGAGTGTAAGTAGAAAACGTCTCCAGGATATGCTTCACGTCCTGGTGGGCGACGTAATAATAAAGACACCTCACGGTATGCAACGGCTTGTTTAGATAAATCATCATAAACAATTAACGCTGGACGACCAGAGTCACGGAAGTACTCTCCGATTGCAGCACCTGCCATTGGAGCATATACTTGCATTGGAGCTGGATCAGATGCATTAGCAGCAACTACTACTGTATATTTATCTGCACCGTGGTCTTGTAATGTTTTCATGATACCTGCTACTGTAGAACCTTTTTGTCCTACTGCAACATAGATACAGAAAACTGTTTCTCCTCTATCGTAAAACTCTTTTTGATTTAAGATTGCATCTAAAGCAACAGAAGTTTTACCTGTTTGACGGTCACCAATGATTAACTCACGTTGTCCACGTCCAATTGGAATCATCGAGTCAATAGAAACGATACCTGTTTGTAATGGTTCGTTTACTGGTTGACGATAGATAACCCCAGGAGCTTTACGCTCGATAGGCATTTCATATAATTGTCCTTCGATTGGTCCTTTACCATCGATAGGATTTCCTAACATATCTACAACACGTCCTAACATTCCTTCACCTACGTTAATAGATGCAATTTTGTTTGTACGTTTTACAGTGTCACCTTCTTTAATACCTTTTGAAGGTCCGAAAAGTACAATACCTACGTTGTCTTCTTCAAGGTTTTGTACCATTCCTTCTAACCCGTTTGAGAATTCTACTAATTCTCCGTATTGAGCATTATCTAACCCGTAAACACGAGCAATACCATCCCCAACAGTTAGAACGGTTCCTACTTCTGCTAATTCAACTGATGAATCAAAGCTTGTAAGTTGTTGTTTTAATATAGCTGAAACTTCAGCTGGATTTATTTCTGGCATTTCTGAAATATTTAAAATTTAGGAATGTATTCGTTTTTTAAAAAATCTTTTTTTAATGTAGCTAACTTAGTTTTGATTGACGAATCAACTTGATTGTTTCCAATTTTTAAAACGAAACCTCCAATTAAAGATGCATCAATTTTGTTCTCTACTTTTACTTGACTATTTGCAGCTAAAGTTTGTTTCGCTTTTGCTACAATATTATCAATTGTATTTTGATCTAATTGCACTGCCGAAGTAATTTCTGCTGTTACAATATTATTTGCTAAATCGTATAATGAAATAAACTGATCTGCAATTTTAGACAAAATATTTTCTCTACCATGTCTTACGACTAACGAAATGAATGTTTGAGAAGTTTTTGATAAAGATTTGAAAATCTCACTCAATACAGCTTCTTTTTTCTTTGCATCAATCACCGGAGAATTTAAGAAAACTCTTAAATCATCATTCTCTTTAATGACTTTGCGAACATCATTCATTTCAGCATACACTACGTCTGTTTGGCTTGCTCCATTCGCAAACTCCATCAAACCTTTAGCATATCTATGTGCTGCTCTGAATCCTGCCATGATTAATTGAATTTAACTTGATCAATAACATCATTCACTAAAGCTTCTTGTGCAGATTTATCTGACAATTCTTTAGTTAAGATTTTTTCAGCAATTTCAATTGACAACTGTCCAACTTGATTTTTGATATCAGCCATAGCTGATGCTTTTTCATTTTGGATAGCTGACTTAGCATTTTCAATTAATTTGTTTGCTTCTACAGTTGCAGAATTTTTCGCCTCGTTGATGATATTTTCTTTCATTTCACGCGCTTCTTTCAAGATAGCATCACGTTCAGCACGAGCTTCTTTCATGATTTTCTCGTTTTGAGCGTTTAATAAAGCCATCTCTTCTTTCGCTTTTTTAGCTGCGTTTAATGCATCCTCGATAGATTGTTCTCTTTCTTTAACTGCAGATAGAATTGGTTTCCAAGCTAATGATCTTAACAATACTAATAAGATGATAAATACGACCGCAGTCCAAAAAATAAGACCAACTGAAGGTGTAATTAAATCCATTGTGTGTATGTATTAAATTTTATTTTTTACTAATTAATTTTTTAATGAATTAGCTTCAACAACCAACCGTTATTGAAGCTAATTTTTAATTCAAATATTATCCGTTACCTAATAACGCAACTACGATACCGAATAAACCTGCACCCTCGATTAAGGCTGCTGCGATAATCATAGCTGTTTGAATTTTTGAAGCCGCTTCTGGTTGTCTAGCGATTCCTTCCATAGCTGATCCACCGATTTTACCGATACCTAAACCAACTCCTAAAACTGCTAAACCAGCTCCGATTGCTGCAATACTTCCTGTCATGATAATTGTATTTAATTATTAAAAAATTATTTTATTGTTTTTTATATTCTATTCTTAATGGTGATCGTGTTCTGCTACTGCTGTTCCGATAAATAACGAAACTAACATTGTGAATACGAACGCTTGTAATGCCGCTACTAACAACTCTAAACAGTAGATAAATAACGCTAATGGGATAGATCCACCTGCCATAGCTTCTGTTTGGAAAATAAAGATTAACGAAATTAACGACATAATGATGATGTGACCTGCAGTAATGTTCGCAAATAAACGAATCATTAAGGCGAAAGGTTTTGTAATAATCCCGATTAACTCAATTGGAGCTAAGATTAATTTTACTGGAACCGGCACTCCTGGCATCCATAACATATGTCCCCAGTAACCTTTGTTTCCTGAGAAATTAATTACGATTAATGCAATTAATGCTAATACAAATGTAACTGCGATATTACCTGTAACGTTAGCTGCACCTGGTAACAATCCTAATAAATTGTTGATCCAAATGAAGAAAAATAACGTTAATAAATAAGGCATAAATTTCGCGTATTTTTTCTCACCAATATTTGGAATCGCTACTTCATCACGAACAAAAATAATAATTGGCTCGATGAATCCTGCGATACCTTTTGGTACCATATTTCCTTTTTTGTAGTTAGATGCAACTGCAGAGAAAACTAAGATTAAAATCACGAAAGAGATTAACATTGATGTTACGTTTTTCGTAATAGAAAAATCTAATGGTTTTTCATTCTCTAAATGAATAGCTCCTTTTTCGTCTACGTGAGGTTTGATTGTACCCTGCGCATCTGTTTTGTAGATTTTTTCGTGGTAATTGATGTAGTAATTTCCGTTACTTTCAACAATCGCTTCATTGTGGTGAAATTTAGAAGACATAAAAACTTGTAAACCATTATCCCATAAAATAACAGGTAATGCAACTCCTACACTTTTTTCTCCTTCTCCCCATAAATGCCAATCGTGCGCATCTGCAATGTGGTGCATGATACCTGGAACTGGGTTAAATGTAGATTCGCCAGATTTCACTTTAGTAGCTTCCTCTTGACTTTTTACTTGCTCACTTTTAATTAACTCCTCAAACGTTTTTGGAAGACTTTCGTGCGGAACTGCTGTAGAGGCAAATCCGAAATTGAAAAGTAATAAAAACGCTAATAACGCTGAAAATTTCATGTATAATTCCTTTGTTTCTAAATTGCGTGCAAAATTATAGTAAATTAACCACTTACCAAAGTCAAATGCTAAAAATCATTAAACTTTTTTTAACTTTAAATTAATTAAGCGAATAAACACTAAAACTTCGGCTAGCAAAATTACAAAATAACTTATAATTAATTGCACAACATTTAATTTAATTTGTTCATTCACAACAATCAATGCTAATACAATTGCCATCTTCGCAATCATCCCTCCCATAAAGGCAAAACCAACATATTCTGGAAATTTTATCTTCACAAAACAACCAACTTGCAAAATCATTAATGTAATTAATCCAATTATTAAATACATTTTTGGAACAATTAGCGGATTTTCGCTAAAATTATAATGCGCAACAATTGCGTAATGAATACCACAAAAAATTGCAACCATTGCAATAAAAAAAAGTGCTAAAAGAATAAATTTCTTAATCATTAAAATTATTTTTTTGGTAATTGCTTCAACATCAAATATAATCCTGCAAAAACTCCCAGCAAAGATAAGCCAGCCGTCCATAATGGCTTCTCTGTTTCCATTTTTTTATCCAAAAATGTTCCTAACCAAGCAAATAACGCAATCGTTACCGCCATCTGTATTCCCATCGCAGAAAATTTTAAATATTGATTTACACCTTCGGACTTTCGTTCTTCTTTCATAAGTTTTATGTAATTTTGCAAAAAATTATTTCGTGGTAAAGATAGGAAACATAGAATTACCAGACTTCCCTTTATTGCTTGCACCAATGGAAGATGTGAGTGATCCGCCATTTCGTCGCCTATGCAAAATGCATGGTGCAGACTTGATGTATACAGAGTTTATTTCATCTGAAGGATTGATTCGTGATGCAATAAAAAGTCGTCAAAAATTAGATATTTTTGATTACGAACGTCCTATTGGTATTCAGATTTTTGGTGGAGATGAAGAAGCCATGGCGATGTCAGCTAAAATTGTCGAGACTGTTCAGCCTGATATTGTTGATATTAACTTTGGATGTCCTGTAAAAAAAGTGGTTTGTAAAGGCGCTGGAGCTGGTGTATTAAAAGATATAGATTTGATGGTACGTTTAACAAAATCTGTTGTTGAAAGTACACATTTACCAGTTACTGTTAAAACGCGTTTGGGTTGGGATTCTGATTCGATTAACATTTATGAAGTTGCAGAACGTTTGCAAGAAACAGGTATCAAAGCCTTGTCAATTCACGGACGTACGCGTACGCAGATGTATAAAGGACAAGCAAATTGGGAACCGATTGCAAAGGTAAAATCGAATCCGAATATTGAGATTCCAATTTTTGGAAACGGAGATATAGATTCGCCTCAAAAAGCAATAGAATACAAAGAAAAATACGGTGTAGACGGTGTAATGATTGGTCGTGCGGCGATTGGTTACCCTTGGATTTTCGAGCAAATTAAACATTATCGAGAAACAGGTGAATTGTTACCAGAACCAACAATTGTAGAACGAATGGAAGCGGCTAAAAACCACTTAAATTGGGCGATTGATTGGAAAGGTGAACGTACAGGAATTTTAGAAACACGTATGCATTATACCAATTATTTCAAAGGAATTCCAAATTTCAAACCTTATCGCACAAAATTAGTTACACAAGATAATTTGGTTGATTTGGAAGCTACTTTCAAAGAAATTGAAGAAGAATTTATTCCGAAATTAGAAGAAATATAATCGTTAGAAATAATTCATCTCTATAAAAAAATCCACCAATTACTTGGTGGATTTTTCATTTAAACTTGAGACTATAATTAATTACAATTATCTACAAGCAACACTTCTTCTGGATTCAGCATATCATATTTCATCAATACAACTTCGTCCACGTCTGCTCTAGATCGTAAAGTAACTTCGTAAACTTCATCATTCACAGGATATTGTATAGTTGCTTTCGGACGTTTAAATGTTCCGCTAGTTTCCACAACAACACCTTCTACACATTTCCCTGTTTTAGCTAATTGATCTTCTAATTGACTTTTCGAATATTGACTAAATCCGAATGCTGCAAGACCTAAAACTGCAATGACGATATAAAAATATTTTTTCATAGAATTAAAATTTAATGTTTCGTATTAGTTTTGTTTGAAACAAATTTAGATTCAATTCTATCGTTATAAAATCCCTATTATTAGCTAATTTTTAGTTTCGTGTTTGGTTTTCAGTGCATAAAGTGCAAAAGTTCCCAACCAATGACTCCCCATATAATCATCGTTCGAAATATTATTGAACGAGTAATTGAAATGATGATTTGCCCAATCATTCATATAATTTAACTCTGGTAATTTTGCAGAAATTTGATACAAAGCCGTTGCACGACTAAAATTCAAACCATCCAAATGAACCAATTGCCCATCCGTACGATCCGAAACAATTCCAGGTTTTAGCTCATGTTTTTTATCAAACAATTGTGGTAAAAATGATCTCAACCATTTTTTATATTCATCATGAGGATGAATTTTAGACATCAACAAAGCCTCTTCCAAACAAGCCGAAAGAAAATCTGATCCACTTGGTTCGAAAGCAATATTGCAACTTTTATCTTTTAAATAAAGACGATTTCCATTATCAGTAATCACTTTTTCGAATGTTTTATCATTCACAGAACGTGCATAATCTATCGCTAAACTCAAACCAAACGCCGTATTATCATGCGTTCCTGTACGAATTGGATAAACTAATTTCGGCAAATATTCTTTGTATCGAACAATAATCAAATCACTCAAAGGTTTCAGATTTTTTGCCCAAACTTGCGCATCTTTATCTTGCCAATTATTCAATTCCATTTGCAATTGTAACAACCAAGCCCAACCATAAGTACGCTCGAAATTCTTGTTATTTTTATCATTGAAAAAGGTCATTTCGACCGCAACATTTTCTGCTGTAATCAATTGATTTAACTCATTTCTAACCTGATTATTTTGATCCAATTCAGGAAAATCTTTCATCAATTTCACAATCGACCAAAATCCATGAACAGAAGAATGCCAATCAAAACAACCATAAAAAATTGGACGCAATTGCTTTGGCGTTTTCAAATCCTGATCACTTCCCAAAACATTTCCTAGTTTATTCGGATACTCAGTCTTGATACAATGCGTTGGTAATTCAAATATTTTTTTGGCTTGATCTAATTGTAATTCTTGCGCAAATGCAGTTGTCGTTAGTAAAGTTGTTAAATAGAGTAATTTTTTCATCAAAATGTTTTTACCAAATTACTAATTTTTATTCGAGTCCAGGAATTTTTTCAATTCTTCTTTTGTTTGTAAACTTTCAGGAAAATTTTTCAGATTTTGTTCAAAAAACTGTTTTGCTAAATCCGTTTTCTTTTGTTTTACCAGATAATTTGCAACATTGTTGATATACGTTTCTGTTGGTTGAAAAGAATAATTCAACTTTCTAGAAATCGATTCAAACGAATCTTTTACCAAATTTGGTTGATTCGGAATCTCTTTAATATTCACACGATAACCATCAAACTGCCAACGTAAATAATCAATCGAGCCAATCATCGGAACCGAACCATGTTCTTCGTCAACATATTGTTTGTAATGATAATTCAACGATTTATTCTTCGAAAATTTCAAACGTTCGTCCACCTTTTTTATGCTTTGATAATGATCGCGTAAATGATTTGTATTTTGACCTTCTCCGACTTGCGTAATCATCAAAAATCGATTCTCGAAAGAATGATTTTCTAAGTTTTGATAAAGATTCAATAATTCTTTGTCATTAAACCAAATACTTGGATCGTGCGCAACATATCCATTGAAAGTTTTGGGGTGATTGTACAAGGTTTTCAACGCAAAATAGCCACCCAAAGAATGTCCAATTAACAAACGAAAATCATTCACACGATAATTTTTCTGCATAAAAGGAAACAATTCAGTTTGAATAAAATTGAGGAAATTAACATCATTCACATGTGTAAAATCTTTTGTTCGATCACCATTTTTATTTGTAATTCCAACAATAATCGATTCGGGCATTTCCGGATAAAAACCAGATTGAAATTTAGAAACTACGCCTGTTAAAAATGTAAAATTAGATTCGGCATCTAACACATAAATCACTGGATAATTTACTTTTTGAAGTTTATTATTGGTATACGACTCGGGAAGATTCACCCAAATTTCTCGTTCAGTATTTAAGATTTTAGAATTTATTTTTTGGATTTCACCAATTGTTAATTTCTCTTGCGAAAAACCGATTTGCGAGAAAATCAAACAAAATAAAAGTAGGATTTTTTTCATGTATAAAATTTTTCTAAAAATAGTTATTTAGAATTATTCTACACAAATGATTTTGGACAGAAAAAACGACCTCATCATGAAGTCGTTTTTCTGTATAATTTGTATTTTTTTAACTAAAAATATTCCATTTCAAGCCAAGTTGAAATTTGAAATCTCGGTACGGAACATTTGGTGCTGCAAAATAATCAGGTTGTTTTGTAAACGACGCATTGATATGCTCACCACGAATGTAAAAACGCATATTACGAACCTTGAAATTGATAAAAACATCCAAAATAGGATAACCACCAATCTCTTGTATACTTGCTGGATCTTGCAATGCAAATTCGTTCAGAATTGGGATGTAACGCAAACCATTGTATTTCGTAAAATATGTTGCATTAATACCAGCTTGTAATTGAGCATTCTTATTGAATAATTCTCCTTGCCAATACAATGTTTCACGAATCAAGAAATCTGGTAAAGGCATATATTCTTCGTTTTTCGTTACTTTTTGATATTGTGCTGTCGAAACTAAATTAATCTTTCCGAAACGTAAATGATTTTCACCTTTTATCTTGAAATAATTAATATTATCTGTCAATTGTTTATAAACCAACAATTCGTTTAAATATACTTTATTGTCAATATTATAAATTGAGGCTTCTAAGGTTGTGTTAACTTTATCTAACTTTAACTTTGCAAAAATATTTTGAACATTTTCTGTTTCAAATTTATTAACGTAATTAAAATTATTAAAGAAACTTTGATTGTAAACTGCATTCAACGAAGGAAGTTTTGACTGAATAACCGCTCCAGCACTCAATGTATAACCTTCTATCGGCGTCACATCTAAAACCGCATCTACATTGTAAACACTTTTGTAATTATCAGATTGCAGATATTCAACATTTCCGTAAAGTTTCAATTTTTCATTCCAATCAAAATCCACTTTTCCAACAACTCCAAAAAGATTTTCCTCTATTTGCTTTGGAACTGCAACAATCGTCATGGCTTGATCAGCAAAAACGCGCAAATTCTGGAATTTAACACCAGCCTCTATCTTCACACGATCTGTCCACTGAAAACCAGCAGTTGTCGTATTGGATAAATCTGTAAAACTCTTTTTACTTCTATAATCCATTCCTGTAATAATCGGTGTAGAATATAAAGTTCCGTTTGGTGACGTATCCTCGTAGCGATATTTTTGTTTTTCATACGAAAATTTATTCTTCAATTCAATTGGATTATAAAAAGTCGAATCTTTTTCATTCATTTTTTTTAAGATTCCGTACGAAGCATTCAATTCAATTCGACGTGCATCAAATTCAGATTTTGCTGTCTGCGAATTCACGGGAATATTACGAACATTTGTCATTCTGCGATCATCTTGCAAAATAAAATCGTTGATATCTTCTATTCCACCGTTCTCATTATTTTTCAGATTTTGTGCTGCATAGTTCCACCACAATTTGAAACGTTCCGATTTTGTTTTATAATTTGATGAAAAAACAAAGGTATTATTCTGCGCTTTTTCATGACGATAACGACCTTCAGAAATTAATCCACGATAATGAAACGTATAATTGAATTGCTTGTTGAAATTATGCGAAAATGTTGAAGACAAAAAGTTACCTTCTTTAACACCATTCTCGTAAATAAACTCGGTATATGGCGTTTTGACATCATAATATTTGATATCATTTGCATAATAATAATTGTATTTTTTACCAGTTGGTAACATCGACGGATTGAATGGCGTATTTTGATACTCCAAATCCACCACTACACCACCAACATTCGGAAAAAATAATTTTCCGAACGCATCATTGCGAATAAAATTTTGATTATAATAGTTTTTGATACTTAATGTCGTATCCAAAACCTCTGGTTTTCTGCCATTTGTCCAAAACTTATAATCGTCTATTTTGGTTTTATAATATGTAACCGAATCATTTGTTGATGATCCTTTTAATGGTTTTAAAACTTTTATTGAATCCTCCTGAGCTTGCGCTACAACAGTTCCTAATAAAAATAAACCAATGATTGTTTTTTTCATCCTGTTGAATAAATCCTTACAAAAGTAATCTAAAATTGAGAGATACAAAAAAACCCACTTATTTCTAAGTGGGTTAAATATTTTATAAATCTTTCTTAAAAAGTGAAAGTTGTTCCGTCAGCGCCGTCTTTTAGTTGGATACCTAATGCACTTAATTCATCACGAATTTGATCTGATAATGCCCAATTTTTATCTACACGTGCCTGATTACGCATTTCGATTAGCATTTTTACAACACCATCTAATTTATCTGAACTTTCGTTTGCAGCTTCTGTATCCAAACCTAAAACATCATGAACAAAACCATTCATAATTGCTTTTAAACGTTCTAAATCTTCTGCTATAATATTCTCGAAACTATCTTTGATTGAATTAATCATTTTCACTGCATCAAATAAATGTGCGATCAATATCGGCGTATTGAAATCATCATCCATTGCGGTATATAATTTCGTTTCTAATTCATCAATATTAACGGTAGATGTTTTCTTTGGCGTAATTGTTTCTAATGTTTTTAATGCTTCAACCAAACGATTATATCCCTTTTCGGAAGCTAACATTGCATCATTCGAAATATCTAAAACACTGCGATAATGCGCTTGTAAGAAACAAAAACGTACAACAGCTGGATGAAATGGTTTTTCGAAGAAATCATTTTCACCATTCACTAATTGCATAGGTAAAATGTAATTTCCAGTCGATTTACTCATACGCTGACCATTCATCGTCAACATATTCGCATGCATCCAATATTTTACTGGTTCGTGACCATTAGAACCTTTTGCTTGCGCAATTTCACATTCGTGGTGAGGGAATTTAAGATCCATTCCTCCTCCGTGAATATCAAAATAATCTCCAAGATATTTTGTGCTCATCACTGTACATTCTAAGTGCCAACCAGGGAAACCATCTCCCCAAGGAGAAGCCCAACGCATAATGTGAGCAGGCGAAGCGTTTTTCCAAAGTGCAAAATCCACTGGATTCTTTTTCTCTCCTTGCCCGTCTAAATCTCTTGTATTATTGATTAATTCTTCGATGTTACGGTTACTCAATTCACCATAATCAAGTCCTTTTTTGTTGTAAGCTTCCACATCAAAATAAACTGATCCGTTTACTTCATAAGCAAATCCTAAATCAATTAATTTTTCTGCTAAAGCAATTTGTTCTAAAATATGACCTGTCGCTGTAGGCTCGATTGTTGGAGGTAGTAAATTAAATTTTTCTAAAACTTTATGAAAATCAACTGTATACTTCTGTACGATTTCCATTGGTTCTAATTTCTCTAATTTAGATTGTTTTACAAAACGATCATTTTCTACATTTCCATCATCCGTTAAATGTCCAGCATCAGTAATATTACGAACGTAACGAACTTTGTAACCCAAAAATTTTAGGTAACGATAAATCATATCAAACGACATAAACGTACGTACATTTCCAAGATGCACATTACTGTAAACGGTAGGTCCACAAACATACATTCCAACATTATCTTGATTAATTGGTTCGAACGTTTCTTTCTGTCCCGTTAAGGAATTATGTAATTTTAATTGATTTTCTTTTACCATTTTATAGGATTTATAATTTAAACATTGAAAGGAGTTTTCATTCCGATGTACGAAATAAACTCTTTTCTTAATTGCTCACTTTCTTTAAAAGCTCCACCAAATTCAGCTGTTACAGTACTTGATTCGATATCTTTAATTCCGCGCGAATTTACACACAAATGTTTCGCATCAATAATACATGCAACATCATCAGTTCCCAAAGCTTCTTGCATTGCTTTCACAATTTGCATTGTCAAACGCTCTTGTACCTGCGGACGTTTTGCATAATATTCTACAATACGATTCATTTTAGACAAACCGATTACTTTCCCTTTCGAGATGTAACCAACATGTGCACGTCCAACGATTGGTAAAAAGTGATGCTCGCAAGTCGAATAAACCACGATATCCTTTTCAACCAACATTTGATTGTAGTTATATTTATTTTCGAAAGTTGACATTCCAGGCTTACGCTCTGGCAATAAACCACCAAAAATCTCTTTTACGAACATTTTCGCAACACGTTTTGGCGTTCCTTTCAAACTATCATCTGTTAAATCTAAGCCTAAAGTTTCCATGATGTTACGGAAATCCGCTTCTATCTTTTCCACTTTTTCTTCAGCAGACAACTCAAATGCATCAGCTCTCAAAGGCGTTTCTAAGTTTGCTGACATATGGTCGTCCCCCATTTCGTCATGAAGATGTTTATCACACATTACATAAAAATTTTAGCAAATTTATAAAAGATAGTGTTATAAAACCTTATCAAAACTCAATTATTCCAACTGAAATGATTTCTATTATTTATTGAACCGATGAAAAGATTATCTTTGAAGTATCACAAATTCGAAAAAATGATCAAGAAAACTTACGGCATCGATTTTCTTTCGTTCGAGGACTACAAAGGAATCAAAGAAGGAAACATCGAAATTGAACTTAATGAAGCAAGTAAACAACAAATCTTAAAATCTCAACAAAATGTTGCTAAAATAGTCGCTTCTGGGCAAACAGTGTATGGAATAAATACTGGTTTTGGTCCACTTTGCGATACTAAAATTTCGGAAGAAGAAACACGTCAACTTCAACACAATTTATTAATCAGTCATGCGGTTGGTGTTGGAAATCCAATCAAGAAAGAAATTTCTAAAACCATGTTAATTGCAAAAGCACATGCTTTATCAAAAGGATATTCTGGTGTGACTTTAGAAGTTGTGGAACGAATTTTATTAATGGTCGAAAAAGATATTATTCCTGTTGTTCCAGAAAAAGGATCTGTTGGAGCATCTGGAGATTTAGCGCCTTTATCACATTTATTTTTACCATTAATTGGTGAAGGAAAAGTTTGGGATGGCGATACAATTATTTCGACAAAAGAAGCATTAGCTAAACACAACTTACAACCTTTACATCTTTCTGCGAAAGAAGGTTTAGGATTAATCAACGGAACACAATTCATTTTATCTCATGCTTTAAATGGTTTAGAAAAATTTGAATATTTATTGAATTTAGCTGACGTTGCAGGCGCTTTATCATTAGAAGCTTACGAAGGTTCTCCTCGTCCATTCGAAGAAGAATTGCACCAAGTTCGTCCATTCAAAGGAACATTATTGGTTGCAGAACGCATGCGAAATTTATTGAAAGGCTCTGAAATTGCTTTCTCTCACGCAGATTGTGGTCGTGTACAAGATCCATATTCATTACGTTGTATGCCTCAAGTTCATGGCGCATCACGAAATGCTTTTTTCCATTTACAAGAATTAGCAGAAATCGAATTAAATTCTGTTACCGATAATCCAATCGTTGTTTCGGATGAAGAAGCTATTTCTGGTGGAAACTTCCACGGACAACCATTAGCAATGGTGTTAGATTACGCAACAATTGCCGCTTCAGAATTAGGAAACATTTCAGATCGTCGTCAATATTTATTAATCGAAGGAAAATATGGTTTACCAAAATTATTAACAGAAAGTTCTGGTTTAAATTCTGGTTTCATGATTCCTCAATATACATCTGCTGCGCTTTGTACAGAAAACAAAACATTGTGTTTCCCTGCATCGGCAGATAGTATTCCGACTTCTTTGGGACAAGAAGATCATGTTTCGATGGGAAGTATTTCTGGACGAAAATTCAACCAAGTTTTAGACAATGTAGAACGTATTTTAGCAATCGAATTAATGTACGCTTGTCAAGGTTTAGAATTTAGAAGACCACGTAAAACAAGTGCATTCTTAGAAGAAGTTTTCGCAAAAGTGCGTTCGGTATGTCCTAAATTAGAAGACGATCGTTTGATTGGAGATGACATCAACAATATTATTGATTTGTTGCAAACAGATGATTTCAAAAAATTAATATTAAGTTTTTAAATTATCCTTTTCATCCAGAATTTGTCGAAGGATAAACTATTAATAATATAGAAAACTACTATATATAGAAGACTCTTCGACAGGCTCAGAATGACAATTACAACAACGACAATCAAGTAAATATCATTCCAAATAAATGGAGGAATTTAAAAAAATATAATGTGTTCCTGAAACAAGTTCAGGATGACTTAACGATTAGTCAAGTTGAATTCATTTCAACTTCGCATCAAATTAAAATGTAATATGCTAAAATTCGATAAAAAATCATTCGTCCATTTGTTGGTGATATTTTAGTCGTGATTTTTATTTACTATTTTATCAAAGCATTTATCAACACAAAAGCAATTAACATTGCAATTTTTACATTGACTTTTTCTTTTGTTGTAGAAATTTTACAATATTTCAATTTTGTAGAAATAATTGGTTTAGGACATAATAAAGCAGCTCGAATAATTATCGGAACATTTTTTTCTTGGATTGATTTACTATGTTATTTCATCGGATTTGTTCTATTATTTTTTATTGATAAAGATTTGAAGAAAAAAAATGTAATTTGAACGAGATTTCTCAACAAGCTCCTTTAGATTTGAA
>NZ_DJTP01000029.1:0-25690 GCF_002440405.1 Empedobacter sp. UBA6305
CGAAGTCATGAAGTACGACAGAAACAAATTATATAATTCATTTCCGTTCATTACTTCGAATTTCCCTGGATTGAAACGATTATAACTTGTAGAATAATCTGCATTTACAACCAATCCATTTCCTCTGGCTCTTTTAGTTGTTACAACTACTACTCCATTCGCTCCACGAGAACCATATTGCGCAGTTGCAGCAGCATCTTTTAATACAGAAATTGTTTCAACATCATTTGGATTAATATTTGGTGTTCCATGATAAATCACTCCATCAACTACCCATAAAGCATCTGTTCCTGCAGAAATACTTGTTTTTCCTCTTAAACGTAATGAAGCCGTTGAACCTGGTTGTCCAGAGCTACTTGTAATTCTAAGACCTGCAACTTTACCTTGTAATAAATTGGTAATGTTCGGAGATTTAGCATCCATTAAGTCTTTTGCATTTACAACAGAAACTGCAGCGGTTACCTCTTCCTTACGTTGTGTAGAATATCCAGTTACAACTGCAGTTCCTAAATCTATATTCTCACTTTTAGGATTTAATTGAGTGGATAAATCTCCTAAATTCTCAGAAGTAACGGTAATTTCCTTGCCTTTAATAATTAAAATATCACCGATTTTGGCATCAATATTAAAATCTCCATTTTCATCTGTGTAAGCTGCCTTATCAGTCCCTTTTATTTTTACCTCTACATCTGCTTCTGGAAAACCATCAGAATCTTTTACATGACCTGTAGTTTGAGCATAAGCAAACGATCCAAGAACAAAAAGAAGACTAAAAATTCTAAATTGTTTTTTTCTCATCTCTTGTGTTAAAATTGTTAACAATAAAAGTATTAAAAAAAACACTTAAGAATTACTCTACAATTCAAATACAAAAATAAACCAAGTAATAAAAGAATATATAGAATAATTTTAGGGATTACTTGTTTCAATAAAATATTAAACTATTTTTTCAACTCTTAATAGAATGTTAAGAAATGGTAAAATTTAATATTTTATATTAAACTTTCAAAATCAGCCAAAAAAAATCCGTTCGATAATCGAACGGATTTTATATTTTTCCTAAAAAAGCAGTTTTTAGTAAGCAGCGTCTTTGATACGAGCTTTTTTACCACGTAATGCTCTGAAGTAGAAGATACGAGCTCTACGAACTTTACCTTTTTTGTTTACTTCAATTTTTTGTAACGCTGGCATGTTAACTGGGAAGATACGCTCTACACCAACATCTCCAGACATTTTACGGATTGTGAAAGTTTCTGTAGTTCCTTGTCCTCTTCTTTGGATAACAACCCCTTTAAAGAACTGAACACGAGTTTTTCCACCCTCTGTAATTTCTTGATAAACTGTAATAGTATCACCTGCTGCGAAAGCTGGGAACTCTTTTTTAGCTACGTATTTCTCTTGTACGTATTTTACTAAATTTTCCATTATTATAATTTCAATTTATTTGAATTGAGCAACTTAAACGTCTTTCGTCAGAGGTTGAACAATGTAGATGCAAAATTAATCAAAAATCTTGATTATACAAATGATTCTCTTTCTTTTATGAATGAATTTTTATTAAATCATTTTCAAAAGATTGATTTGTTAATTGTGCTACGACTGATTTCATCGCTAAAAGTCGAGCAGTTTTTTTATCATCTGTCACAATTTCTAGCCAAGATGAACTTTCTGTTCCTGTTTGCTGAAACATTTTGTCAATGTAATTGGTATAAACATCCCATAACTCTTGTGCCTTTTGATCCAATGCCCCTAATTTCCATTGTTTCAATTCGTCATCTTTCCGATCTTGTAATCGTTCTGCTTGTTCTTCTTTCGAAATCGACAGGAAAATTTTAACCAAAATAATTCCATCATCTTGCAAAAGCTTTTCTACTTCTACTACTTGTTTCATAAACTTTGTATGTTGTTCTTCCGTACAAAATCCGAAAACAGGCTCTACAACAGCACGATTATACCAAGAACGATCAAAGAATACAATTTCACCTGCATTTGGTAATTCTTTAAAATATCGCTGAAAATACCATTGTCCTTGTTCTATTTCAGTCGGCTTTGGTAATGCTTCAACACGATATTTTTTAGGGTTTAGAAATTCTGTTATTCTCGAAATTGTTCCTCCTTTTCCAGCTGCATCACGACCTTCAAAAATAATTAACACACGTTTATTCTCTTGAATAACTTTAGATTGTATTTCTAACAATTTTTCTTGAAGTTCTTTTAATTCTTTCTCATAAGCGAGTTGTTCTTTGAACTTCTTTTCTTTTATAATATCATGTCTAACCAAAAAATCAATGATTTCTTGCTTATTATTTATTTTTTCTAAATCATTTAAATCAAATTCAGCCATAGTTTTAGGTTTGATAATTAATTTTCTTCTTCTAAGTTTTGATGTTTCAAAATACGTTTATTTTTATCATCATAAGGTATTTTAGACAAAATATATTCCATCGCCTCTACTCTAGCCTTGTACTTTTTGTTGGCATCAATGATTTTCCAAGGAGCAAAATCTGTATTTGTTTTCGTAAACATTACATCTTTATAAGCTGAATAAACATCAAACAAATCTTGCGCTTTTTGATCTACAGAGCTATACTTCCATCGTTTGGTTGGTGAATTTACAATATCTGCAAAACGTTTTGCTTGTTGTTCTTTTGTAATCGAAAAATAAATTTTAATCAAATATATTCCCGAATTAATCCACATTTTCTCGACATCATTTACCTCGTTCATAAAAGTTTCATATTCCTCTTGTGTACAAAACCCATTTACAGGCTCTACAACAGCTCTATTGTACCAACTTCTATCAAAAAAAACAATTTCTCCTGCACGTGGTAACTGACGAACATAACGTTGAAAATACCATTGTCCTCGTTCTACTTCATTAGGCTTTGGCAGTGCTATAATTCTATGTTCACGAGGATTTAGATGTTCTACAATTCGACGAATTGCACCTCCTTTCCCAGCTGCATCTCGACCTTCAAAAACAATCACAACTTTTCGTTTATTTTCGGCTACCCAAGTTTGTAATTTTATCAATTCTTCTTGTAATTGCTCTATCCTATTTTCATATTTTACAGTACGCAAGGCTTTCGCAAAATTCAACTTTCCATGATCAGATTGTAAAAGTCCAACAAGACCTTTTTTGGTTTCGATTAATTTTAAATCTTTCGGTTTTAGCTCCATTTTCTTACAATTTAAAATTAATGATTCAATTCTTTTACCATTCGATAATAACGTTCAATCACATTTGGATCTACCATTAAATTTACTTCGGCATCCTCTTTTCCTTTATAATTAAACAAAGAAAGCACATAACGAATAGATTCTAATCTTGCCGTATTTTTATCATTTGCGTTGACAATAATCCAAGGCGAAAAAGAGTTGTGCGTGCGCGTAAACATTTGATTGATATAATGCGAAAATTCATCCCAAAGCTCTTGTCCTTTTGCATCGACTGGACTATATTTCCACTTTTTAAGCGGATTATTTAACCTCGAATCAAAACGTGTTTGCTGCTCCTCTTTAGTCACAGAAAACCACAATTTGACAATATATGTCCCTGATTCGTACAACATATGTTCAAATTCTGAAACTTGCACCATAAATTGCTCATATTGTTGCTCGGTACAAAATCCCATAACTGGCTCTACAACTGCTCTGTTGTACCAACTTCTGTCAAAAAAAACAATTTCACCAGCATTTGGTAACTCTTTGATATAACGATTAAAATACCACTGATTTTGTTCGACTTCTGTAGGTTTATTCAATGCAACAACACGCATAGAACGCGGATTAAGATGCTCGCGAAAACGGCGAATTGTACCTCCTTTTCCTGAAGCATCTCGTCCTTCGAAAATGATTGCAACTTTTTTCTTTTCTGTCGAAATCCAATTTTGAAGATTTACTAACTCTGATTGCAGTTTTAGTAACTCATTTTCATATTCAAACTTCTTTATCACATTTTTATAGAGAGGATTTTCTTCTTGATTTTCGACCAAAAAATGCATTAGTTCTTCGGTTGTTGTAAAATCTAAAATCTTACTTTTTTTCATAAATATTTATAGATTGTAAAATCTTTTTTAAGGTAAAAATTTTACAGAACATAAAAGTGAAGATTATGATAAATCTTTCTTTTAAAATCATAAATTTTATCATATTCAACCTCAATCAATTTGGTTAAATTTGTCAATAAATTAGTTTTTTGCGCATACTATTTTTCATATCACTCATATTTTCTATCGCATTTCGTCCTTTAATGCCGATGATAGATTATGTTTTAAATTATGAAGAAATCGCAAATGAACTTTGTGAAAATCGAGAAAAACCTGAATTACTTTGTAATGGTTTTTGCTATTTGAAAGAAGAAATTTCGAAAAGTGAAAAGAATCAGCCAGAAAATCATTTTGTCAAAAATTCGGTCAAAATTTTAGATGCGATTGTTCCTCAAAAACAAATTATTTCTCCAAAAAAGTATTTTACGCAAAAAAATAAATTATCAACTGATCATTATCAAGATATTAATTCTAACTATATTATTCGTTTAGTTTTTCATCCTCCAATTGTTTAATTTTTCTTTTATAGATCTAAACTATAGAATCAGATAACAATTAATTAAAAACAAATAAACAATCTAAAATGAAAAATTTAAAAAACACATTCTCTTTAATAGTCTTAGGGTTTGCATTATTTTCTTGTAATAAAGAGCAAACAAAACAAGAGAATTTTGAAGTAAAGCATGTTTCTCACGAAGAAATGAAAGCTGTAACTAAATTGGATGTTGCGGTTGTGAACGAAGTTGATCCAATTTGCGGAATGAAAACTGCAGATCATTTGAGTGACACAGCTAATTACCAAGGAAAAACGTATGGTTTTTGTTCGACAATGTGCAAAGAAGAGTTTCTAAAAAATCCTGAAAAACATATCCATGAATAAACAATTAATAGCCGTTATTGTTATTATTTTAGGCGTTATAGGAACTGTTTTTTGGCTAAAAAATAAGCCTAAAGATGAACTTTACACGGTAATGAAAGTTCCGGAATTTTCGATGACAAATCAAAATAATCAAACGATTACAAATCGTGATATGTTAGGAAAAGTGTACGTTGTAGAATTTTTCTTTACAAGTTGTCCAACGATTTGCCCAGTAATGAGTAACAATTTACGCACAATAGAAGATGAAATAAATGATGCAAACCTTGGTTTTATTTCGATTACAATTGATCCAAAACGAGATACACCTGCACGATTGTTAGAATATGCAAAACAAATTGGTGTAAAATCACCGAATTGGCATTATTTGACTTCGGATCGAGAAGAAATTGAGCAACTTTCGGATAAATTCAATATTTATGTTGGAAAAGACGAAACAACTGCCGAAGGTCTAAATCACAGCGGAAAACTTGCATTGGTTGATAAACAAGGAAATATCAGAAGTCGATATGATAAAATGGGTGTTCCAATACTGTTTTATTCGGGACTGAATTACAAAGATCCTGAAGGAAAAGAACCTTCTCTAGCTGGAAAATATCATCCTGAAATAGAATTTTTAAAAGAAGATATAAAAAAACTTCTTGCAGAATAAAATTTAAAACCCTCCTAAAAATGGAGGGTTTTGTTTTAATTATAATTTTCTAAATCACAGCAAATTATTGTTTGTCCTTATGGAAAATTGATGGACGGAATGCATCGTGTTGTAAAAGCAAATTTATTGGATTTGAAAACAATAAAAGCGTATCGACTTTCGACCTTACCAAACCCCGATTATATTGATGTAGATCCTGACGATTTACCTTATGATGAAAATTAAAATTTAGAAGTTAAGCAATCAAATCTTGAATGGTTCAGAACATTTAAAGCAATTTATGAAACTGGGACTTTATCTGCTGCTGCGCAACAATTATTTATTTCACAACCTGGTTTTAGCTTACATCTCAATTCGTTAGAAGCCTATACGGGCTACAAATTATTTGATCGATCGGCGCGAAAAATGGTTCCGACTGAAAAAGGAAAAATTTTGTATAATTTTATTTTAGAACCGATTCAAAAATTAGCTGCTGCGGAGCAACATTTTTGGAAAGAAAATTTTAAAGAACATCCAGATTTCAAACCAAATTATATTGTCCCAAATATCAGTTCTATTATTCGTTGTTTGAGCGATGGAAATGGCTTTTCTATTGTTCCCGACTTTTTATGTCAAGAAGCACTAAATTCTGGTAAAATAAAATTGGTTTGGCAAGGTGAAAAACCGTTGGAAAATACACTCTATTTTGGTTCACGAAAAAATACGATTTACGAAAAAGAAATTGAGCAATTGCAACAGATTTTTGTAGATAAATGGTGTAAAGATTTGGGTTAAATACTTCCCAAATCTTTGAAAAACGCAACCAATTGATGATTACTTGTAATTTGTAGCGACTCTTTTAATGAGCCCAATCTCTTTTCTACACTACTTAGACTTGCAGGTTTGATATTATTTTGTTTTAAGTGATTTGAAATATCTTTTAGTAAAATTCCATTCGAAAGCAAAGAAACTAACGTAACATCATACGAAGTTATTTCATACGTATTTTTTTGTTTGATACTACGTTTCATGTCCAATTCCAAATGCATTCCGCCCGCAAAAACAGTTTGTATCGCTTTTTTCAACTCTTTCGAATCTTCTCTTCCTTTCGCCACAAACCCATCTATATGGTATTCCTTGAAAAGATTATCCACCATATCCGCTTTCTTTTCTACCGAAAAAACAATCACTTTCAAATTTGGCTGAATTGCTTTTACAGCTTCAATTAAATCTCGTCCACTTTTCAAGTTTTGCTCGCGATGATCTTCTTCAAAAGACAAATCAGAAATCAATAAATCATAAGGTTGATTGTCGTGCAATGCTTTTTTCACTTTCAAGAATGCATCATCACAATAAAAAGCATAATCAGGATTTTCTACATGTAAATCTTTTAAAACTTTCTGAATCGAAATATTAAAACTCTCAAAATCTTCTGCAATTAATACTTTTTTAAACATACTTTTTATTTAGGTTATTGAATTGGAAATATGATCTTAATTTTTAGACCATTCACATTTTCAGTTTCAAAAATAACATCTCCGTTTAGATTAGAAATACGTGAAACCGTATTTTGCAAACCATTTTTAGGTTTTAAGTCCGAAATCCCAATTCCATTATCTGAATAATTGATAATAATTTGTTGGTTTTCTTCTTTAAAATTTAGTATAACTCGTGAAGCTTCGCTATGTTTTTTCATGTTCGTCAACAATTCTTGCATCACTAAGAAAACCTCTGTTTTAGCATAATCTTTTACGTTTCTCCAAAGTTCTTTTTCATTTCCAATCAAATATATTTTGACTTGTTCCGAATCATAAGAACTTATCAATTGTGCTAATTTTTCTGCAAAATTTTCTTGTTGATTTTCATCAATCCTATCATAGGAAATATCGCGCGAAATTTCATAAACCACCTCCAATTTATCTAAAATTTGATCACGATTAAATTCTGATTTATTCTCAATATCAGACATCACATGATAAATTCCGTTCGCCACTTTATCGTGTACTTTTTTAGAATATTTCAGTTCTGTTTTTTTGACTTCCAAAACCTTTTCTTGTTGCAACAAAACTTTCTCTTGCTCTAATTTTTGCTTTCTTTTTCTGTACAAAAAATATCCAAAAACAAACAAAACGATCAATAAACCGATTAGAATGTAAAGTTTTAAAATATCATTTTTCTTCTTTTCATTCTCTGCTTCAGCATTCAAAAAATCTGCACGATTTTTCTCCGAATCATAACGCACCAACGCAAATTGATTTTTCGCTCTGTTACGTTCTAACTGAATACTATCGTTTAGCTTTTGATAAGCTTCAAAATATTGTTTTGCATTTGTAGGATTGTCTAATAAAATAAGTTGTTGATAAACTTCTAATTTATCGCCCGCACTCTTATTTTCGAAAGCAATTTGTTTTCTTTTATTAGCATAGTCCAAGGCTTTTTTATAATCTAAATTTGAAAAATAATCTGTTAAATGCGCATAACTTGCATTTTGTCCCCACAAATCATTTTCCTTTAATCTAATATTTAACGCTTTATTTAATTCATTTATAACATTGGACTTATTGTCTTTTAACCATTTGGTATATGCTAAATTATCAGTAATTCGCGCATATTCTTTTGGATTTTCAATTGTATTCTTATCTTTTAGTAATTCTTGGTAAATCTTTATCGCTTCATCATACTGCTTATCGTAACGATAACTATTTGCAATGTTATTTTGATTGATAATATAAACATCTTTTTCTTTAGAAAAATCAATTGCTTTTTGATAATAATCTATAGCATCATTAAAATTTCCTAAATCATGAGAAGTTTGCCCTAAAATATTATATGCACTAGAAAGTGTTTCTTTTTCTTCACTTATTTTAGGGTTTAATAATTTTACCGAAGAAATAATTAATTCTTGGCTTCCAAACCAATCTCCTTGATCTTTAGAAATAAAAGCCATATTTATCATACATTTTGATGCTTGATGTTTGTTATTCAGTTTTATAAATTCTGAATATGCTTTATTAAAATAAACATAAGCACTATCATTCTCTTGTTTTTCATAAAACTTCCATGCTTTATCATAAGCTTTATTATCTAAATTATCCTGCTCAATCTCTTTGTTTTTAGACTGTTGACATGAAATAATAAAAAGTATAAAATAAAAAAATAAAATTTTTCTCAAATCTCCATATTTACAACCTAAAGCTAAACAAAAAACGGATAGATTACTCTATCCGTTGATGATTTATTTTTTCACAGGAACATCCCCTTTTTCTCCATTTGTATCACCGTCTATACTATCTGATGAAGTTTGTACAACTGGATGTTGATCTTGTGAAATTGTGTTTGCATTTTGATTTGGTAAAAAGAATCCCAATAAAGCGAATAATAATTCTAACATAGCTTAAATTTTTAATTTTTTGATATAGGTGCTCTTCCTCACAAAACAGATTGCGAGTAGTGTACACGAGAAAAAAGAAGCGCTTCTTTAGTAGGAAGTTTTTTGTAGTCTTGAGAACAATTCAGGAAAAATGCTTCCCTTCAAATCACCTCAACTATTTTCGAGACTACGTTTTCAGAAATCAAGTTTTTTGTTTTTGTTTTGATTTCTATTGCAAAGTAAATACAGAACACAAAGTCGCTGTTAAACAAACAATAGACAAGTTTTGGACAATTATTGGACAGCTTGTTTTACGGTAAACCGTAATTTATTTTGTCCAAAATTTGTCTACTTTGTAAAAGAATTAAAAATGAAATGTCTACGAAAAAATATCTATTCGAAAAAGTTTTTGAGAAAGCAAAAAATGAATTTGGGAGTTGAAGTAAAAATGGAATGTCTGTGCATTTAGAAAAAGTAATTTCAGATGATTATAATTATCCTATAACAAGCAAATCTTTTTTCAAGATATTTTGATGATTTCGTGAAAGAAAATAATTTAAAGAAGGAAATAAGTCCTGATTTATTAAACATTCTTGCTCATTATATCGGTTATGAAAGTTTTGGAGATTTTAATCAAAAAAATCAGCAGACAAAAAAATGAAGAAAAAGAAGTTAATGTAGAAGAAATCGCATCCGTAGAACCAATAATAGATAATAATATTTCTGAAGAAGAATCAATAATTAATCTTCCATCAAAAAAGAATAATTTCTTTCAGAAAATAAAACTTCAACGAAATAAAGTAATTGCTGGAAGTGGTATTGCTATGATTTTGGCTAGCGGAGGATTATTTCTTAATTCAATGAATCAAAATTCGTCTTGTATGGTTTGGAAAGAAAATCATTATGAAGAAATAGAATGCGAAAAAACTTCGCCACAAATGAATGCTGTTCCATATAACGAAGCTGTTTTTCAATTGAAGAAAATCACAAAACCTGATACTTTAAATTTTAAAAATGCACTTGATAAAGTTTGGTATACAAAGAAAAATGGTGAAGTAGAATTTTTTACCAATTATGGTTTACATTCCGAAAATGGTAAAACATTGAAACCTGTCACAAAATATATTTTAACTAAATATGTCTTAAATAATGAACAATAAAAAACACTCAACATGCGAGATGAAGAGTGTTTTGATTGTTAGAAATGATATATAAAATTTAGAAAATTTTAAAAAGAATTCGAATACTAAATGTGATCACTAAAAAAGCTACAGCCAAAATAGCAACTTTCTGAGGTATTTTGCCTGCTAATTTCGCAGCAATTGGCGCTGCTAAAGCTCCTCCAATTATTAAACCTGCAATGATAAAACCATGACTTACGCCCAAAGCTGCAAAAAAAGTCAACGATGCAGAAAGTGTCACAAAAAACTCGGCTAAACTAACTGTTCCTACTACTAAGTTTGATTTTTTTCCTTTTGCTAATAAAGTTGATGTCACGACAGGTCCCCAACCTCCACCACCAAAAGCATCTAAAAAACCTCCAGCAAATCCTAAAAATCCAACCCGTTTTACTTTTTTGCGTTCGATTTTTTTTCTGAATGCTAAAATAATTAATCGAATTCCGATGATCAACGTATACGAAGCTAAAATTCCGTAAGTAATTGTTTCATATTTGTTTCCCAAATAAACCAATAATAATGATCCCGAAACTGCTCCAATAACACCTGGAATAGCCAATGCCAATAATAATTTTTTGTTTACATTTCCAAATCTATAATGCGAAAAACCACTAATTCCGCTCGAAAACATTTCGGCAGTATGAATACTACCACTTATCGAGGGCAGATTGACACCAAACAACATCATGCTTGTGGAACACGTTACACCATATCCCAAGCCAACTGCTCCGTCTACCATTTGAGCGAAAAAGCCAACAGCCAACATAATGTAAAAAACATTTGGAATGTGAATCACAAAATCTTTCGCTTCCGAAAAACTGACGATTGATGACAAAGCATATCCTAAGAATAATGCGAAGAATACCAAGGTAATTTCGGTTACTAAACGTTTGTATTTTTTTGTCGATTTTTTCCCTTCGAATGAAGACGTTAAATGATTCAAATCAGTTAGTTTTTGATTAAAATCTCCTTTGTGATTGTTTCTGATTTTATTTAAACTTTCAATGTTTTCATCAATTGAATCTGGAATAACATCAGAAAAATACTCTCTCAAACGTTTTGCCATTATAGGAGATTGTCCATTTGTAGAAATCGCAATTTTAAGATGACCTTTATTCACAATCGAACCTAAATAAAAATCGCACAAATCTGGCTGATCAGCTGCATTAACCAAAATTCCTTTTTCATTTGCTTTTTGCTTCACTTCTTGCGAAGTTTCTTTGTTATCGGTTGCAACAATCACTAAATCTACATCCTCCAAATCACTCGATTCGAACGCATGAGTTTCGTGTTTAATTGTTGAATGTTGAGCAAAAATATCTTTCAATTCTTGTTTAAAATCCTTTGCTACAACTTTCAAATTGATCGAAGGATTTTGTTTGATTAGCGTCGTAACCTTTTCTAATCCTACATTTCCTCCGCCAACAATCAGGAAGCGCAAATGTTCTGTTTTTAAAAATATCGGGAATAAATTATTTTTCATTGTTCTTAAAGGGATTTAACTAATTAACCGAAAAATATTTTCGATAGGTAAAATCTCCGAATGTTTCATTGTCTATTTTTTCATTTGTATAACTTTCGAAAACTTGATCTAGCTCATTCAAAATCTCAGTCTCATTGACTTTTTCTTTATAAATTTTATTCAAACGAACACCATATCGATCTCCACCCAACCTCAAATTATAATGTCCAGCAGAAGTCCCTACAAAACCAATTTCCGAAACATACGAACGACCGCAACCATTTGGACAGCCCGTCATACAAATAGAAATATCATCATTTTGAAGTTGATGTTTTTCTAGCAAAGGCTCTATTTTATTCACCAATTCTGGCAAATAACGTTGCGCTTCTGCTAAAGCCAATGGACAAGTTTGTAAAGCCACGCATGCCATCGAATTTTTTCTAAGTTCACTAATATCTTTGTGAATAGAATACTTTTCTAAAAGCTGTTCAACTATAGCTTTATTTTCAATTGAAATCTCACCTAACAATAAATTTTGATTCGCTATAAAAATAAAATTATTGATATTTAATAAAGCCAATTCATGTAAAAATGCTTTCTGATTAGACTGTACAACTCCATTCTCCACAAATAAAGTGTAATACCACATTCTGTTATTCACTTGTCGCCAATCATAAATATCAGAACGCTCCGTAAATTGATAAGGCTGAGAAGGCTCTAATTTAAAACTAACACGTTTTTCTAATTCAGACTTGAAACCATCAACCGTTAATTTATCAACTGTATACTTTAGTCTCGCTAATTTTCGATCGCCACGATTCCCAAAATCACGCTGAATTGTCAATACTTCATAAGCAACTTTCAACACTTTTTCTTCAGAATCAACAAAACCAATTTCGGTTGATAAACGCGAATATGTATTTGGATTTCCGTGAGTTGTTGACAAACCTCCACCAACAGCGATATTGAAACCTTTCAATTCATTATTTTCGATAATCGCAATCAGTCCCAAATCATTTGCAAAAACATCTACATCATTAGTTGGCGGAATAGCAATTGCAATTTTAAATTTTCGAGGTAAATAGCGGTCTTCATACAAATCATCTTTCTCTGTTTCGCGTTCGTAAATCTTTTCATTATCCACAAAAATCTCATAATAAGCTTGTGTTTTAGGCAACAAATGTTTTGATAATTTATCTGCATATGCATGAATTTGAGCATGAATTGGCGAAAGCAACGGATGAGAACTCGCAATTACATTTCGGTTTACATCGCCACAAGCTGAGATAGAATCTAACGTTGCTTGGTCAAACGATTGTAAAGTTGGACGCAATTGATGTTTCAAAATTCCGTGCAATTGAATGGTTTGACGCGTTGTAATTTTTAAAACGCCTGTTCCATATTGTTCAGAAGTTTCGTGAATTGCCAACCATTTATCAGCGTCAATAATTCCACCCGGAATACGCAAACGAATCATAAACGAATACAATTTGTCTAACTTTTTTTCTGCGCGTTCTTCTCGTCTATCGCGATCATCTTGCACATACATTCCGTGAAATTTCACCAAAGCTTCGTCATCTGCACGTACATTTCCAGTGTGATTATCTAGCTCTATACTTTCTTTTAACGTACCGCGAAGTCCGTCACTTTTTATTTTAATTCCTTCTATAGGAGATTGTTTTTCTATACTCATTTTATTAGTTATTGGTTGATTAGTAAACATCTTTTTGGTAGCGACCTTCTTCTTCCAATTGTTCCAGAAAATTTTTCGCTGAAACCTCATCTTGATTTGATTCTTTTGCTATTAATTCGATCAAAGCACTTTCTACATCTGTACTCATTCCGTCTTTTTGACCGCAGACATACAAATACGCACTTTCGTTTAACCTATTTTAAAGTTCTTTTCCTCGTTCTTTCACTCGATCTTGCACATAAATTTTATGTTTTTGATCTCTCAAAAAAGCTGTATCTAATTTGCTTAAAACTCCTGTTGAAAGCCATTCCTGAATTTCAGTTTGATAATAGAAATCCGAAACAAAATGTTGTTCACCAAAAAACAACCAGTTTTTACCTTCTGCGCCAATTGCATCACGATGTGTCAAAAAACTACGAAAAGGTGCAATTCCTGTTCCCGGACCAATCATAATTACCGATTGATTTTCATCTGGAAGTTTGAAATTTTTATTTTTATGAATGTAAAATTCTATGGATTTATCATGCTCAAAATCTGCTAAAAACTGAGAACATAATCCAGTTTTTTGTTGATCAGAAACTGAAAAAGTATTCAGACTAACCGTTAAATGAATTTCATTATCATATGCTTCATTCGATGATGAAATCGAATATAAACGTGGTGCAATTGGATGCAAAAGATTTAAAATATCATCAAATTTCATTGTAGATTCTGACGAATAATATTTTGATAATAAATCAATTAAATCAATCTTAGTTTCAAGAATTTCTACATTTAAAATTGTTGCAAATTGATCGATTGATTTTTTAGAAAGTGCTCTAATATTTTTTTCTTCAAGTTCTTTTGCGCGATTTTCTTCATTGAAAAATTTTGCAATCGTTAAAATTTCGGTTTGATTATTTTTTGGATAAACACCCAAAGCATCACCTGGTTCGTAATCTACTTGCTCATCAACTGCTATTTCGATATGATACGTTTCATTGTTTGAATCTCTATCATTCAAAACGATTTCATCTTTTATAATTCCTTCGTACGATTTTTTCTGCGTTGAAGAATTTTGCAATTTTTGAGATTGTACAACCGTTGAATTTCCTTCTGATTGAATAGTTTTTAAAATATCCGCAAACCAATTTTCGGCAATTTCTTGATAATCTAAATCTACTTTTACCAAATCGAAAACGCGTTGTGCGCCTAGTTTTCCAAATAATTCATCAATTTCTTCTCCTGATTTACAGAAAAACGGATAAGAAGTATCGCCCAAACCAAAAACAGCAAACTTAGTTTGATTTAATTTTAGATCAGAGTTACTCAAATTATCATAGAATTTTTGCGCATTTTGAGGTAAATCTCCATCTCCTTGCGTACTAAAAATTTGAATTAAGAATTCTTCCTTTTCAATTTTTTCGAGTGGATATTGAAACGCTTCAATCGCTTTGGCTTGAATTTTATTCATCTTAAAAATTCCAAGCAATTGATTAGCTAATTTCTTCGCATTTCCTGTTTCAGTTCCATAGATTATTGTAGGTTTGATTGAGGTTAAAACTTTTTGTTCTTGAGGTACTTCTTGTGTTTGATTTGCAACTAATCCAGCCAAATAACCATTTGTCCAAATAATTTCGTCACGTGATAATTCTTTGACTAAACTTTTTACTAAGTTCAATTTTTCGTTAGCTAGCATAAGAAATTGTTGTTTTATGGTTATCAAAATATGAGTTGGAAGTTGGTTGTTCATCTAACCAAGCGAATGATTGATGCAAATTAACAACATGACCAACGATAATTAAAGTTGGTACAAAATCAAAGGTTGGTAAATGTTTTTCTACAATATTTTCAAAAATAAAAAACTTGCGTTTTCTGATCTGGAGTTGTCGCTTGTTGAATAACTGCTAAACCTTTTTCGGTATCAATTCCATTCAAAATCAACTGATCAGCTAAAGTTTGCAAACGCTGTACACTCATATAAAAAACCAATGTATCAGACGTTTTTGCCCAATCTTTCCATTGTTTGTGTTCAATAGATTTCAAATCGCACAACGTCAACATGCGAACTCCTTTCGAATGATTTCGCGCTGTCAATGGAATTCTCGTGTAAGCTGCAGCACCAAAAGCAGCCGAAATACCTGGAATTATTTCGTACGGAACATGATTTTTTTTCAAGGTTTCTAATTCGTCCAAAATATTAGAGAAAAGTGAAGCATCACCTCCTTTCAATCGAACCACTAATTTTCCTTGCATTACAAACTCAATCATCATATCGTTAATATCTTTTTGAGGCGTATGAATGCCTTTCGAACATTGTTTTCCGACATAAATAACCAACGCATCTTTTGACGCATATTCGTCTATTAACACTGGAGAAACCAAGCGATCTGTCAAAATAACATCTGCTTTTTTTGATATAATTTAATGTTTTGAGCGTCACCAATTCTGGATCTCCATGACCAGCGCCAGCCAAAATTACTTTTCCTATTGTTGTTTGCATGTTTGTAATAAATAAGTTGATTGATAAGATTTAATTGATGTTTTAATCAATAAACATCAAAGCAGCGACTGTATTTTTCGTTGTTTCGTCAATCAAAATGGCATTTCCTGTATGAATATTTTCTTTGAAAGAATCAAAAAATAAAGGTTGATTTGTTTTTAAAACAACTTGTCCAATATCATTTAACTTGATTTCTTCAGATGGAATAAATTCCCAATTATTAATATCCCATTGTTGATCGATTGTTTTGATTTTTGCACGAACCGAATGAAAACGATGTTGCAACACATACGTTTTTCCTTGTTGTAATGCATTATTGTCTAACCAACAAATCCACGCTTTTAGCACATTTGTAGTTTGCGGTTCTTCGGAAGTTTTTACAATTGTGTCTCCTCTACTGATATCTATATTATTTTCGAGATGAATCACAACATTTTCTCCTGCTTCAGCATGTTGTACTTCTTCCAAATGACGTTCTATTTTAACAATTTTTGATTCGATATTTGATGGATAAACTTTAATAGAATCCCCAACTTTGTAGGCTCCACTCAAAATTTGCCCCGCATAACCTCTATAATCGTGATGCTCTTCATCTTTTGGACGAATTACCCATTGAACCTGAAAACGAGCTGCTAAATTTTTATCTGTTTCAATCGAAATTGTTTCCAATTGATGCAATAATGTTTCTCCATTGTACCAAGGCGTTTTTGCAGATTTTTCGACAATATTATCGCCAACCAAAGCAGAAACTGGAATAAAAGTTACTTCATCATAATTCAATTGATCTTGAATTTGTTGAAAATTATTTTTTATCTTTTCGAAAATATCTTGTGAATAATCAACCAAATCAATTTTATTAATGGCGATAATTGCTTTTTTAATTCCCATTAACGATCCAATACTTGCATGACGTTTTGTTTGAGAAGTGATTCCTTTACGTGCATCAACCAAAATAATAATCAACTCTGAATTTGAAGCTCCTGTAATCATATTTCGCGTGTATTGCTCATGTCCAGGCGCATCTGCAATAATAAATTTTCGTTTTGCAGTCGAAAAATATTTGTACGCTACGTCTATTGTAATTCCTTGTTCGCGCTCGGCACGTAAACCATCTGTAATCAAAGACAAATCAATTTCGTCGTCTTCATTTGATTTACGTTTTTCTAAAACACCCAATTGATCGGTGTGAATACTATTCGAATCGTAAAGTAAACGCCCTATTAAAGTACTTTTACCATCGTCTACGTTTCCTGCTGTTATAAATTTTAATGCATTCATTTTACTTAATTCCTATAGATATTATAGAGTTTTGTTTAAAAAAATTTTGACTTAGAAATAACCTTGTTTTTTACGTTCTTCCATCGCCGATTCTGACAATTGATCATCCAAACGAGTTTGTCCTCTTTCGCTAATTCTTGTATTGATAATATCAATAATAATATCTTCAATCGTAGAAGAATCTGAAGGTACAGCCGCTGTACACGTCATATCACCAACCGTTCTGTATCGTACTTTTTCTACCACAACTTCATCGTCTGCATTTGGCTGAATAAAATCTGAAGTCGCTATTAATTTATCATTGTAAACAATACATTCACGCTCGTGAGCAAAGTATAAATTTGGCAATTCGATGTTATTTTGTTTGATATAATTCCAAACATCTAATTCTGTCCAATTGCTAATCGGAAAAACACGAACATTATGTCCTTTTTCAATTCTTCCGTTCAAAATATTCCACAATTCAGGACGTTGAAGTTTCGGGTCCCATTGGCCAAAATCATCACGAACTGAGAAAATACGCTCTTTTGCACGTGCTTTTTCTTCATCGCGACGAGCTCCTCCAATACATGCATCAAATTCATTTTCTTCAATCACATCTAATAACGCATACGTTTGTAAGGCATTACGAGAAGGAAAACGGCCAGAAGTTTCTTTCAGATTATATTTTTTTATAGCATTTTCTACAGAGGCTACAATCAATTTTTCACCGATTTTATCAACCAAATAATCTCTAAATTTTATCGCTTCAGGAAAATTGTGTCCTGTATCTACGTGTACTAAAGGAAAAGGAAATTTCCCTGGACGAAAGGCTTTCAAAGCTAAATGAATCAAAACAATCGAATCTTTTCCTCCTGAAAATAACAATGCTGGACGCTCAAATTGAGCAGCTGTTTCTCTCAGAATGTAGATTGCTTCGTCTTCTAATTGATTTAAATAATTTTTTTCTTGACTTGACATTCTTTCTAACTTTCTAACTTATTTTTTGACAATAAAAAACTCCTCAAAATTTTAGAGGAGTTCATGAACTATTATTTTCGTAATTAATACATCACAACATATTCCACCTCTTGTAAAGAGCGACACATATACATTGACATATTAAATACTATTTTTTTCATTTTTCATGTTACATTTCTGAGTTCAAAATTATATTATTTTTCTAAATAAATATAATTAATAGAATAGTTTAAATAACAAACCTATTTTTCAAACAATTTAAAGAAAATTATCCTAAATAAGTTTATTCAATATAATAATAATCTATAAAACCGATAGATTTTATGTTGTAAAAGTAAAAATTTTATTTAAAATACAAAGATTGATTCCAAAAAAAGATAAAAAATTGAATATTTCGGGGACTTGCTTACCTTTGCAAAATGTCAAGAAAAGCGAAACAAAAAATCATATTAAATAATATAGAAGTTTTACGTGCTGGTGCAAAAGGTGTATCGGTTGGTAAAACAGAGGAAGGAAAAACGGTTCTGATAAAAGGCGCAATTCCAGGAGACGTTGTAGATGTACACGTTTTGAAGAAAAAAAGCAGCTATTTAGAAGGACAAGCAATCGAAATTCACACAAAATCTCCTTATCGCGTTCAGCCAGAATGTGAGCATTTTGGTGTTTGCGGTGGTTGTAAATGGCAAGATATGAGCTATGATGCGCAATTAAAATTTAAGCATGACGAAGTGGTTAACAATTTGGTTCGTATCGGAGGTTTCAAAGATTTAGATGCTGAAATTGTTCCAATTTTAGGTTCTAAAGAACAATATTTTTACCGTAATAAATTAGAGTTTACTTTTTCTAATGCACGTTGGTTAACGTTAGAAGAAATTCAGTCTGGGAAAGAATTTGACGACCGTGACGTAGTTGGATTCCATATTCCTGGTGCTTGGTCTAAAGTTTTGGATGTTACAAAATGTCACTTGCAACGTGATCCTTCTAATGCGATTCGTGTCGAAGCAAAACGTTTTGCATTAGAGCATCATTTAGATTTCTTCGATTTAAAAAATCAAGAAGGTTTATTAAGAACATTAATGATTCGTACTTCTCAGAATGGACAAGTAATGGTTTTGGTTCAATTCTTCCGAGAAGAGAAAGAAAATCGTGAAGCTTTCTTACAAAACTTGAAAGATAAATTCCCTGAAATCACATCTTTATTGTATGCAATCAATCCAAAACAAAACGATTCTGTTTATGATTTAGATATCGAAGTTTTTGCTGGAGATGATCATATTATGGAAAAGATGGAAGATTTGAACTTCAAAATTGGTCCAAAATCTTTCTATCAAACAAATCCAGAACAAGCTTACGAATTATATAAATTAACACGTGATTTTGCAGGTTTAACTGGAGATGAATTAGTATACGATTTATATACTGGAACTGGAACAATTGCGCAATTCGTTTCGAAAAAAGCGAAAAAAGTAGTTGGTGTAGAATCTGTTCAAGAAGCAATTGATGCAGCAAAAGCGGCTGCAAAATTTAATGGAATTGATAATTGTGATTTCTATTGTGGTGATATGAAAGATGTATTGAATCAAGATTTCATTAACGAACACGGAATTCCAGATGTAATTATTACTGATCCTCCACGTGATGGAATGCATAAAAAAGTGGTTGAAAATATTTTGTTTATGAATCCTAAACGTGTTGTTTATGTTTCGTGTAACTCTGCTACACAAGCGCGCGATTTAGAATTGATGAAAGATCAATATAAAATTGTTAAAGTTCAACCAGTTGATATGTTTCCACAAACACATCATGTAGAAAATATTGTACTTTTAGAGCGAATTTAAAATTCAATCAAAAAAAAAATGAAAAATATTCAACGTTTTCTAGCCTACTCAATTTTTGCTTCTATAATTTCTTTAGCATTTTATAGTTGTGAAGATGATGATATTTGTACCGACGAAGGTGATGTTCCACGCATGGTTGCTGATATGTATTATGATGGAACTAATGTTCCTTTGGAAGATTCTATTTATTATTGGGCGTATGTTTATAATGATTCGATTACGAAAGGAATTAGAGAAGCTACAGGAACGAGTAAAGATACTGTCTTAATCGAAAAAAATTCTGCTTTAGGGAAAACAAGTTTCGGAATTACTTTGCGTCAAAATAGTAAAAAAGAGATTTACTATACTATAGCGCAAGGTCCAGATATAGATGTAAAAGATTCTATAACGGGTAAAGTCATCAGAACAATTCCTGCAAAACGTGATCGATTGATTTTAAAATACGATACGCTTGGAAATGGCTATACTTCTAAAGCTTGTGGTTTTGGATTAACTTTTAAAGGAGTTGATGTAAAATTGGTAACAAAAACTGGAAATGGAGCTGGAAATTGGATAAAGAAAATAGAAACTGTAAATACTGAAATTAAAGATGGTTCGACAACTATTATTAAGCTTTTTGCTGACGAGCGCAATTAATTTTGCATTTGGTCAAGAAAATAAAACTGATTCAACAAAAGTTTCGGTTACAGATTCTATTCTCAAAAAAAAATACCACGATATTTTTATCGGTGTAGACGTTTTCAATCCAATTGTTTCTGCTTTCAACGATAAAAAAGGAGTTAGCGCTTATGCTTCTTATCAAATCAATAATAAGTGGCATGCCGTTGTAGAAGCTGGTTTCGAGAAAAATAATTTCAATGAAATCAATTGGGATGTTGATGTTGACGGCGTTTTTGCAAAACTTGGTGCAAACTGGTTTATAACGCAAGATATCGAAAATCAATCGAACGGAATTTACATTGGTGGACGAATTGCGTATTCTAAATATTCGCAAACCATCAATAGTTATCCGATTAGAGATTTACAATCGAATGAGATTACAGGAACAGGAAGTTTGCCAAAAGCGAATGTAAGCAGTTATTGGATAGAAGCTGTGGTTGGTGGACGTGTAGAGATTTTCAAGAATTTTTATGGTGAGTTAGCCTTGCATCCTGCAGCTTATATTGGAGGTAAAAAAGATCAAGGAATTAATCCTTTGGTTATTCCTGGTTACGGAAAATACAGTGGTCCTTTCAATATGCCAGTTTTTTGGGGAATTGCTTATAAGATAAAGTAAAACTAAGGTTAAGATTTAGACTAAAGTTAAGATAAAGTATACAAAAAAAGGAACTCTAAATTGAGTTCCTTTTATGTTGATGCGAAGCTGAAATGAATTCAGCTTGACATTCTTTCTCTACATTATCATTAATAATCCTTAAATTAGTTTATCTAACTAAGTCATCCTGAATTCGTTTCAGTAACATATCATATAAGGAATTCTGAAAATATATTATGTTTATATACTTACAAACAAATATCGAACTGTTTTTTATATTGGAGTTACCAACAATTTAATTAAAAGAATAGAAGCTCATAAAGAAGGAATTGGTTCAGCTTTCACTCAAAAATACAATGTAAAATCATTAATTTATTTTGAAGATTTTACTTCAATTAGTCAAGATATGTTAAGAGAAAAGCAATTGAAAAATTGGAAACGGGAATGGAAAATTAATTTAATTAAATCTAAAAATCCAAATTTAGAAGATATTAGTATTCTATAATAAACAAAAAAGGAACTCTAAATTGAGTTCCTTTTTATATGTTCTAAAAAGATTTATAGATTAATCCAAAACCTTTGCTCCTTTTACTTTTTGATTCGTTAAAGCAATATCCAAAACTTCTTTCATTTCTTTTACAAAATGAAAAGTCATTCCTTTTACGTATTCTGCTTTAATTTCTTCAATATCTTTTCGGTTATCTTCGCACAAAATAATTTCTTTGATATTTGCACGTTTTGCCGCTAAAATTTTCTCTTTAATTCCGCCAACTGGCAACACTTTTCCACGAAGTGTGATCTCACCTGTCATTGCTAATTTTGCTTTTACTTTTCGTTGTGTAAAAGACGAAACCAAAGACGTCAACATTGTAATTCCGGCAGATGGTCCATCTTTTGGCGTTGCTCCTTCCGGAACGTGAATATGAACTTTATAATTCTCGAAAACTTCTGGTTTAATTCCCAATTCATCCGCATGCGATTTGATATATTCTAACGCAATTGTCGCAGATTCTTTCATCACAGTTCCAAGATTTCCTGTAATCGAAAGTCCTCCATTTTTCGCTTTTGATAAAATAGATTCGATAAATAAAATATCTCCACCAACACTTGTCCAAGCTAAACCTACTACAACTCCAGGTACCTCATTATTCTCATATTGATCTGGTGTAATAGAAGGTCCTAAAATTTTAGAAATATCTTCGATTGAATATTTAGCATTAAACTCTTCTTCCAACGCAATATGTTTTGCAGCTGAACGAACCAATTTTGCAACTTTCTGATTCAATTTTCGAACTCCCGATTCGCGCGTATAACCCGTAATCAAATATTCGATTTCTTTTTTACCTAACACAACATCTTTCTCTTTTAAGCCATGTTCTGTTAATTGTTTTGGTAGAAGGTGACGTTTTA
Source organism: Empedobacter sp. UBA6305 (assembly GCF_002440405.1). Taxonomy (NCBI): domain Bacteria; kingdom Pseudomonadati; phylum Bacteroidota; class Flavobacteriia; order Flavobacteriales; family Weeksellaceae; genus Empedobacter; species Empedobacter sp. UBA6305. Next base: position 22,484 of record NZ_DJTP01000029.1, read on the forward strand.
CGATTTCAGATTTTTCCTCGATTGTATAACCTGCAATATTAATCATCTCCATACGATCGCGTAACGGACTTGGAATATCTCCAATATTATTAGCTGTCGCAATGAAAAATACTTTCGATAAATCGTAGCCAATTTCTAAGAAATTATCATAAAAAGTTGAATTTTGCTCTGGATCTAAAACCTCTAACATTGCTGATGAAGGATCTCCATGCGCACTAGCCGACATTTTATCAATCTCATCTAAAACAAAAACCGGATTCGACGATTCAGATTTTTTGATTGACTGTAAAATTCTTCCTGGCATCGCTCCAATATAGGTTTTACGATGACCACGAATCTCAGATTCATCGTGTAAACCACCCAACGACATACGTACATATTTGCGCCCAATCGCTTCTGAAATAGATTTCCCCAACGATGTTTTACCAACACCCGGAGGTCCATACAAACAAAGAATTGGCGAACGCATATCTCCTTTCAATTTCAACACAGCAAGATGCTCCAAAATGCGTTCTTTCACATCTTCTAAACCATAATGATCATGATCTAAAATTTTCTTTGCATTCTTGATATCAAAGTTATCTTTTGTCAAGGTATTCCAAGGTAAATCCAACATAAATTCAAGGTAATTACGCTGAATATTATGTTCTGGCATTTGCGGATTTAGACGAGAAAGACGGTTGATTTCTTTATCAAAATGATTTGCTACATCTTCGCTCCAACTTTTCGTTAAAGCACGTTTGCGCATTTCATTAATTTCTTCTTCTGTCGAATTCCCTCCTAATTCTTCTTGAATCGATTTGATTTGTTGATTTAAGAAATATTCTTTTTGTTGTTGATCTAATTCTTTGCGAACTTTATTCTGAATCGTATTCTTTAATTCCAATTTCTGAAGCTCAACATTCATAAAACGCATCACTTCCATTGCGCGAAGTTTCATATCAGAAATTTCTAATAACAACTGTTTTTCATCTAAACTTAACGTCAAATTAGACGCTACAAAGTTGATTAGAAATGTATTACTTTCGATACTTTTTATAGCTCCTGCAGCTTCCGAAGGCAACATTGGATTTTCTTCTACAATCTGAAAAGCTAAATCACGAATTGATTCAATAATAATTGGATATTCTTTGTTGCGTGATGTCGGAACTTTTTCTGTCAAAATTTCTACTTCAGCCTTGAAATAAGGATCATTTGATACAAATTCTTTAACTTTGAAGCGTTTCATCCCTTGTAAAATCACCGTAATGTTTCCATCTGGCAATTTTATCATTCGCATGATTTTCGCAACTGTACCAACTGTATACAAATCGTCTTGTGTAGGATCTTCCACAGCAATTTCTTTCTGCGAAAGCACTCCAATAATGCGATCTTCTTTGTAAGCTTGTGTTAAAAGTTGTATAGATTTATCTCTACCCGCGGTAATTGGCGCAACCACACCCGGAAATAAGACAGTGTTTCTTAACGATAAAATAGGCAATACCGAAGAAATATCTTGCTTATTTAGCTTACTTTCTTCGTCTTTACTCATCAAAGGAATTAATTCGATTTCTTCTTCCATTACTTGTGCTAATGACAAATTGTCTATGTTCATAATTTTTTTATACGTTCAAAGTGTCAGTAAAACTATTTTTAACTGACGAAAGCCTTTCATAATAACAACATTATTAAGATTTGAATCTTGTCTAAAGCATTTAGAAAAGCGAGTATAAATAAGTCAAACGTTATGCCAATAAAATATATTGTCAGTTTTTCAATAAAGGTTTTGAATGAGGATGAATAATTATTTTCACAAAGATAAATTTTATTCATAGTTTTAATATCAATTACACAAATAAAATCAATGATAAAATATTACATATTCTTCATACTATTTATTTTAGGTTATATTACCATTTTTTCTCAATGGTCTGGCTTTTCTCCAATTTCAGAAACCTACTCTTCTAATGGGATATATAAATTAAAATCTATTTCATATGATAATTTTATACCTAATTTGAAAGGTGAATCAATTATATTTTTTAATCGAGAACGTGATAGCTTGAGACAAAATAAGGTATATTATAAACTAAATAGATCATTTGATTTAAATGAAAATTTTCCTTTCTTCCTTGCAATAAGTAATGATGGGAGAAAAATAATCTATTTTACAAATTATATAAACAGCAAAGATTTAGAGGAAAGAAATGTGACTTATTATATTGATGGAAAAATAGCTAAAACTTATTCCTCTGAAGAGTTTACCAATTGTGATAAAAACAAAGAGAAATGCAGACTATTTTATGAAGCCGAAAATAGAAATTTGTTCGAAAACTATACTTCTACCTACAAAGAGTACAATAAATCTTTATCAGAGAAAGATATTTTTTTAACTAAAAATTTCATCTTCAATAAAAATGATATTATTTACCTTATAGATAACAGAAAAAAGGTAACACTTTTTGATTTAGACAAAGGTGAAATAATCAAGTCTAATATTGATTTTGATTCTATTTATCCTGCAATAAAAAATATTGAACCTATAAAGAGTAAAATTTCAAATTATGAATATCCATATAAATATATAATAGATGTCAAAAACTCTCTTACTAATGAAAAAATAGCAGAAAGTATTAGTAAACTATCTAACTTAAAATTTATTCCGCTTGAGGATTCAACTTATAATAAATACAAACTTCATCAAATAGAAATAAGCGACTATTTAAATAGAAATGGAAAATTTGAAATCGAAAATTTAGAAACAGATTCTATTTTTAATAAACAACAAATTGAAAACTATCTTTTAAATTCAACTTTTGAAACTGATTTTATTCCAAAAGAAGTTGACAAAATATATATCACAAATTTCTTTGGTAGCTATAGAAATTATGATGATAGAATTGCTGAATTAGAAACAATAAAAGATAAAGAAAAAAGAAGAATTGAAAGTGAAAAAAGACTTACTTTAGAAAAAATTGATAATATATACATTCCAAAAAATTTATATGAATCATTAACAGAATTAGATAAAATATTAGATTTCGAAAGCAAAAAACAACTCAAAGAATCAACAAATACTTTTATATTTAATTCTCACATGGGTGGTTTGGGTATGTGGATAAGAAACAATTGGGGAATTAATGGTGGTTCTAGATTATCGAAATATTTTAATGATAGAAATATTGGAAAACAAATGTTTGGAAACGTGTGGATATCCTAACGAAAGTT